>NZ_JAWLPU010000003.1:0-300000 GCF_036997485.1 Brachyspira pilosicoli
GTTATAGATGATAATACTCTAATAGGTGTCGAAGAAGAAGAAACAGTTATAGATGATAATACTTTAATAGGTGTTGAAGAAGAAGAAACAGTTATAGATGATAATACTTTAATAGGTGTTGAAGAAGAAGAAACAGTTATAGATGATAATGCTCTAATAGGAGCAGAAGAAGAAGAAACAGTTATAGATGATAATACTTTAATAGGTGTTGAAGAAGAAGAAACAGTTATAGATGATAATACTTTAATAGGAGCAGAAGAAGAAAAAACAGTTATAGATGATAATGCTCTAATAGGTGTCGAAGAAGAAGAAACAGTTATAGATGACAATGCTCTAATAGGTGTCGAAGAAGAAGAAACAGTTATAGATGATGATGCTCTAATAGGTGCTGATGAATTAGAGGAAATAGTAGATGATAATGCTTTAATAGGTGATGATGAAGAAGAACATGAAATTAATAGCAATGTCCTAATAGGTGATGATGAAGAATTAGAGGAAATAGTAGAAAATAATTTAGAAAAATTGAATGAAATTATGGAATTAAATGCTGTTAATCAAATAAAAGATTCCGATTTAAGTATTATGGAGCATTTTATATCAGGAGAAAATGATGAAGATGCCCATGAGCTTATACATATAGAAAATAAAAAAAATAATAATAATAATGATAAAAATAGAAAATCTGTTGAAGAATATGATGAAACAGATAAACTTCTAACAAAGGAATTTACAATGGCGGAAGAAAAAGAATTATATGAAACAGAAAAAAATAATATAGAAACAAATGTGAAAGTAGAAGATGAATTTAGCCTTAATGAAGATATAGAAAAAAAAGAAAATACAGGATATAACCCTAATGAAGATTTTGATGGAGAAATAAGTCAATTAGATTTAGATTTTGCTATAAAAATGTTTGAAGCAGAAGAAAGCAGCAACGGAGAAATAGAGTGCTGCAGTAAAAATGATCTCTTACTATCAGAAAGTGAAATGAATAAGTTTAAAAAATTATTTTTCTACTTTAAAAAGATAGTAGAGAAAATGCCTCCAGAATGTTTAAAAGACTTCTCTAAGACAGAGTTTTATGATGCTTATTCATCTTTAAGCAGAAAATTCGACGATTAAGCTTTATCCTTAAGTAGAACTATATCTTCGCCTTCTAATTCTTTTATTCTTACAGATATATATTGATCAGCAGGAACATTTAATGCAAGCCCAACATAGTTTGCAGATATAGGCAGCTCTCTTCCAAATCTATCTACCAATACAAGCAAAACAACCCTTTGCGGCCTTCCATATTCAAATAAAGCATTTAAAGCAGCTCTAATAGTTCTTCCAGTATAAAGCACATCATCTACAAGAAGAATGCTTTTACCAGTGATATCAAAAGGTATATCAGTTTCTTTAATTTCAGGGAATTCAGATAAAGTAGATAAATCATCTCTATAGAGGTTAATATCAATAGCGCCTATAGGTATGTCTATATTTATTTTCTCTTCTATAAGTTTTTTAAGTCTTACAGCCAAATAATCGCCTCTTCTTCTTATACCAACAATAGAAAGCTTATCCATATTTTCTTTCTCAATTACCTCAGCGGCAAGTCTTGGAAGCACTTTTTCATAATCTTCAGCTTTTAATAAAACTCTCATCAATATAACCCCTTTATTTATCTTTGTAAAAAAACACTATTTTGATTATAATATTAAAGCAAAAAAAATCAATATAATAATTTTTACATTTTCTAAAAAAAATATGTTAAGTATTTTCTTAGTTTACCGATTTTTAATACAGATACAGTAATAACAAAGTTAACATAAGAGTTGATTATTTATTTTACTGTTATATAATAAAAGGTATTATTAAATATTTAATTAAGCGAGGAAATTTATATGGCAGAACAAGAAGAAAATTTAGAATTAGAAGAAGGCGAAGAAGAGGAACAAAACGAAGCTCAAGCAAAGAAAAAATTCACTTTAAGCCCGATGATAATAAAAATACTAATGATAGTAGCTGCCATTTTAGTAGTTGCTTTGATATCTGGACTTATAGCATTTTTTGTTTCTAAGAGCGTAGGAAGAGCTGCAGGAGTAAATGCTGGAGTAGTGGATGGCATGATTAAACAGCCGCCTCCAACATATTTCCCTATTACTCCAGAATTTAATGTGAATACTGCTGATATGGATGTTGCAAGATTTGTAAGGGTAAGCATAGTATTGACTTACACTACTAATGTTAAACAATTAGCAGTAGAGCTTCCAGAGAGAGGATATATGATAAGAGACAGAATATATTCTTTAATAAGTTCTTATACTTATGATCAACTAAGAACTAATGAAGGAAGAGAGCAGTTAAAGGCTGATATTAAACGCGAAATAAATAGTATGTTAAAAAACGGACAAATAGATGATATATTATTTGATAGTTTCTTATTGAGTTAATGAGTTAAAATAAAGTAGAAGGATAATAGTATGACAGAAGTATTGTCACAAAGCGAAATAGATGCATTATTAAGTGCTATATCATCTGGCGAAGTGTTGGATAATATTGATACTAAACGTGTAGAAGTAGAGCATAGAAAGATTAAAATTTATGACTTTAAGCGTCCTGACAAATTCTCTAAAGACCAAATAAGAACGCTTCAAATGATGCATGAAAACTTTGCACGTGTTACTACAACTTCATTATCAGCTCAGTTAAGAACTTTGGTAGGTATTCACGTAGCAAGCGTAGACCAGCTTACTTATGAAGAGTTTATAAGAAGCGTAAGTAACCCATCTACTTTGGCTATTGTGAGTATGGACCCTTTAAAAGGAAGTTCTATTTTAGAGATTGACCCATCTATTACTTTTACTATTATAGATAGGTTATTTGGCGGAGCTGGAGAGAGTCCTAAAAACTTAAATAGAGAATTAACAGATATTGAGTTGTCTGTTATGGAAGGTATTATAGTAAGAATATTAGGTAACTTAAGAGAAGCTTGGTCTCAGGTGATAGACTTAAGACCGCGCTTGGGTTCTATAGAAACTAACCCTCAGTTTGCTCAAATGGTTAGCCCTAATGACATGGTTGTACTTATTACTTTAGAGACAAAGGTTGCTGATGTTGAAGGTATGATGAACTTTTGTATACCTTATATTACTATTGAACCTATACTTTCTAAATTCTCTGCTCAATATTGGTATGCTTCTGTAAGAAGAGGAAGTACTAGCGAAAACTTAAAAATTATTAAAGAAAAATTACAAAATATATATGTTGAAACTTCGGCTGAACTTGGTTCTATGCAATTACCATTATCAGACATTCTTAACTTGCAAAAGGGTGATGTTGTTAAGTTTACAGAAACTAAGATTACTGACCCTGTGATATTCAAGATTGGTACTAGGAAGAAATTCTTATGCCGTCCTGGTATATCTGGAAGCAGAATGGCTGTACAGCTTACTGGTGTTATGGATGGAGAAACTGATATCACCGAAGATGATTTATTAAAAGAGGAGGATTAAGGTTATGATGAGTGACGGTGCATTATCTCAAGATGAAATAGAAGCTTTGCTTAAAGGAAGTGAAGATGCTTTTGGCGGCTCTGATAACGCTTCAGCATCTGCTGGAAACGGCAATAATGTAGATAAGCAGCTTTTTAATGAGGCAGCGAAAATCATAGCAGATAATCAAGCTTATTCATTATCTTCTATTTCTACAAAGACTGTGTCCATCACAAATATTACTACAACTGTTGGAGATGTAAGTAATTTGCATCAAATGCTTTCTGGTAAAGTAATAGAGGCAAAAGTATCATACACTGGCTCAGCTAATGGTAATGTTTATTATTTTATGGATGAAAAAGAAGCTTTAACTATAGCTTCTCTTATGACTGGTCAAGCTGAGACTGATTTGAATGATATGGTAGCTCAAGTATTAAAAGAAGCTTTCTCTCAAATGATTGGGGTTTCTGATAGTGCTTTAACTTCTAAGTTTGGAGGAAGTTTTACTAATGCTCCTGTAGAAACTACTATATTAGATGATTCTGCTTCTATAAATATTGCTGGACCTTTAGCTATAGTAAATGCTTCTCTAAGTATAGATGGAGAAATAGATAACGCTCCTTATATATTTGCTTTTGAATTGCCTGTTTTGCAAGCTATTTTATCTAATGCTTCGAAAAATACTTCTGCTGCAAATACTTCAACTGCAAATGCTAATAATAATGCTCAAATTAATGATGTTAGTAAACAGCTTGGTGTACAGCATGCAGAATTTAATTCTTTAATGCCTGCTTCTGATGTTCAGGGTACTGGTAACATTGGTCTACTTATGGACGTTACTATGAATATGACCGTTGAACTTGGAAGAGCTACTATGACTATTAAAGATATTTTAGGTCTTGGCGAAGGTTCTATAATTGAGCTTCAAAAGTTAGCTGGTGAACCTGTGGATTTGCTTGTTAATGGAAAATTAATCGCTAAGGGTGAGGTTGTAGTTATCGATGAAAACTTCGGTGTTCGTGTAACTGATATTATCAGCCCTATGGACAGATTAAGAAATAAATCTAAATAAGAGATAAGATTTTAATTAAACATAAATACCTTTTTATAACGGAGTTTTTAAAAGCTCCGTTTTTTATTTTTAAAGTATAGCAATTATATTTTGTTATATAAATTTTTATTTTATTCAACTTTTTCCCGCGTACGAGCTGTACCACCTTGCCGCACGGTAATGTTATGCTTTAATTATAACTTCTTAGAAGTGCGGGGGAGTGCATTTTAATGCGCAATTAAATTATAAAATTTATAATAAAAATGCAGTTCTTCGCGTAGCGTATCCGAAGGATATAAGCTTCTTTTATACCAATACCGAAGGCACTGCCTTAGGTCGTCCTGAAGGACTCCCTTCAGTCGTACCGAGTAGGTGCCTATCTGCAAAAGAACTGTGGGTTAGGGGATAGTCCAAGAAATAATTTAAACAAAAAACTAATCTCTTATAGACTTAACAATTTTTCACTACAAACTAAAAATTACTATCTTCTTATTCTCACAAAATTGCTATGAGTAAAATTATTATCTATATCTAAAACTATTAACATTCTATCTGCTTTTTTCCAATAATTCTTATCAAACGGCATTCTAAAACCAATACGCTGACCTACCGGAAACATTACATTATAAAACTTGTCATTGCCTGTAAAGATAAGTTTTTTATTATTATATAATGATACGCTTGCTTTTAATTCTTCTATTGTATTAGAATTAGTATAATTAAAATTATTAACTTCTATAGTAGCTACTACAACTTCAGGGTTCTTTGAATCTATATTGTTAATTTTACTTGTGATAGGAGCTCTAAACTTCCTAAAAAACTCTATATTATCAAATAGCCCAGCCCTATTTGCAAAGAAGAGTACTACTACAATAGTGAGAAATCCTCCATAAAGAAGCATAAACCATCTTTTAGAAAATACATTCGAACTTCTTGGTATTTTAGGCATTTTTGGAGTATGCGGCGGTTTAATATTATAAAACTCTAATTCTGGTTTTTTAGGGTCATATACCTCTCTTGCCAATTTATATCATCCTCTTTAATATTTTTGATTGAAAATAAGCAACATCTTTTGCCTGAACAGAATCATTTCCCAATTTTTTACTAGCCTCTAAAAAACTTTTTGACTGCAATATTAATGCTAACTTTGAAGCTTCAAGCATTTGTAATTTTCTTGCTAAAAAAGCTCCGACAAAACCAGCTAATACATCTCCCATTCCTGCTTTACCCATAGAAACTGTAGGGTTATAATTTATATATATATCATCATCATTCATCAAAAAGCTAACAGCATCTTTTAATATTATATTTGCTTTAGTAATTTCCCTAAACTTTTGTAATGCATTATAAGGATTAGTTAAAGCTTCTATATGATTAATACCTGTAAGCTTTTCAAACTCATAAATATGCGGAGTAAGTAAAAAGTTATTACCCAATTCTGATAAAGTACTTTGAAACATCAAATATAAAGCATCAGCATCTACAACTGTAGGAATGTTTATTTGTTTTAATATAGAATTAATAAAAACCTCTGTAGACATATCTCTGCCAATACCAGAGCCTATTATACAAGCGTCACTCTTATTTATATCTTCTGCAATATATAAATCATCTGCTGTAAAACATTTATTATCATATTCTCCAACGCCTATAACAACAATTTCAGGCATATCTATCATTACAGCATTTCTAACAGTTTCTAATATAGCCTTAGGAACATAAAGTCTAATATATCCAACTCCGCTCCTATAAGCTGCCTTTGCAGATAATATACAAGCTCCTATATATTCATAACTTCCAGCTACTATAGCAAGCTTTCCCTGTTCCCTCTTAGAATAAAAAGCATTTCTTACTATTTCTATATTCTCATCAAAATCTATTAAATTAGCAACATAAGGAGCTTCATTTAATATATTCTCTGGAAATATTGATTTTATTATAAATAACTCACCAATATATTCCCTCGTGTTATATAAAAACATAATGTCCTTAGCAAAACATACAGTATAAGTTTCATCTGCTTTAAAACAACTATTGGAATTATCATCAATCTTTGAATATAGCCCAGAAGGTATATCTATAGCTATTCTTATAATATTTAAATCATTTAAACTATCTACTAAAAGTTTCTGTATTCCGCCTAAAGGTCTTCTTCCCCCTGTACCAAATAATGAATCTAAAACTATATCGTTTTCATCTATCAAATTAATAGCTTCATAAACATTCTCTTCGCTGCCTAAATACTTTATTTCAACATTCATAGATTTTAATATATTGAAATTAGCATAAGTATCTTTATTAACTTTATCTAAATTACCAGTAATATAAACATTGACATTATATCCGTTTTTTATTAAATATCTCGCAATAGCAAATCCATCTCCTCCATTGCCTCCAACAGAGGAAAATATATGTACAAAATGATTATTAAGTGTTTCAGTATATCTCTCTTCCAATAAGTTAAATATATCTAAAGCTACATGCTCCATTAAAAGTATAGAAGGAATTTTTTCAGTTGTTTTTTTATCTATACTTATTAGCTCTTCTGTTGTTACTACCTTCATTTAGATATCCTTATTTTTTTATGTTATTTTCTATATTTTGTATTATCTTTAATTATTTCTATCAATGAAGATATAGGATTTTTAGTAACTTTATTATATCTGTTCATTCTATATAATAGATTATTAATTCCAGAATGTTCTGATAATATTTTTGTATAAGTTTCATTAGATATTGAATTAGTGTTATCCTTAAAAACTCTTATATCATAATAAGCAGCTAATTTTAATGACCACATAGCATGGTTATATTTTTTTCCGCCTTGTAAAATAGGATAAACTTTAATAAAAGATTTTGATAAGCTATTTTCAAATGCTATCAAATCATCTACATTGCAAAATTTGGGTACCAATTTATAAGTTATTTTACTGCCTTTTTTTATTGGTGTAATTATATCATATTTGTTATAAGCAGATATGATAGGCCAGTAAGTGGAATTCCCATAAATCTCTTTAGCTATGTCCCAATAATACATATTATTTGATACTGTATAAGATGAACTTACAGTATTAACATTTGTAAAATATCCGTTTACTATATCATATAATTTTTGATTATCTACATTGCTGCTTCCATTATTATTAACATTCAAAAGAAGCATAATGATAACAGCGATAATAACAACTATTGCTGCTGCTATTTTTAATATAACAAAATTGCTTTTTGTTTCTTTTTTTTCTTTGACTTGCTTTATTTCTTTTTTTTGCTTATTAGCTTTTATTTGTTTATCAGAAATATTTGCCATGTCTAATAATTCATCTTTACTATAATCTTTCATTTCTAATTTATTTTCATTAGAAATAGCTGCTTTTTCATTAAAGAATTTATTATTAACTCTATTAATAAAAACCTCATCAGCATTAAAACCAACATAACCTTTATTGTAGAAAAAAGTTCCAAAATTATCTATACAAATACTTTCGTTATGATCAACTAAGTGTCTAATATTTTCAAATACCGCTTCAAAAAATTTCTTCTTTTCTAATCTATCATCAACATTATCAACCTTTGATATTATGCTGTAAAGCGAAGCATCAAACCCCATATCAGCACTTCTAAAAGCTATATTATAATTCTTATCAATAAATATATTTCCAACTTCATAAATAAAAAATATTTTCTTTTCTAATACCAAAGAAGCAATATTTTCAAATAGATTGTTAATTTCATCTTTAATAAACTTTCTGCTTAAATTCTTTTTAGCTGAGCATAATCTATCTATTAGTTTATTATATCCCAAATATTTATTTTTAATATTTTGAATCTTCATTTCAACTAAATAAACTAAAGTTCTATCTTTTTCAAAGTTTACATAACCATCATCATGGAAAAAAGTGCCGAAATTTTCTATGTATACTTTCTCTCCATTATCAACTAAATGTCTGATATTTTCAAAAATCATCTCATATAATTTCTTTTTAATGGCTCTATTTTTTACAGTATCATATTTTTCTGTTATAGTATTCAAAGAAGCATCGAAAGACATATCAGCACTTCTAAACATAATATTATAATTTTTATCTAAATATATATACCCCAATTCATACATATAAAAAACTTTATTATTTAAAACATATGGAGTAATACTAGAAAATAATTCATTGATAAGTTTATTAATTTCAGTTTTTGTGGTTCTTAATCTTGAAGACAATCTCTCAATTAATGTATTATTTGTACTAAACATAACTACCCCTTAAATAAACATAATCAAATTATATATTAATTTAAAATAAAAAAAAGCCTAATTCTGTAATTTTATACAAAAATCAGGCCTTTCTATTTTTTGATTTATTTTATAGATATTCTTGAAGCCATTCTTTTAATTGAGCCTCATTTTTCATTCCTTCAGCTCTCTTAACAACTTCTCCGTTTTTAAAAACCATAAGTGTAGGTATAGATTGAACACCATATTTAGCAGCTATCTCTTCTGCTTCATCAACATTCACAGCAGCGAAATTCATTTTATCAGAATTAGCATCTGCTACCTTATGCAAAACAGGTGTTTGCATTTTACAAGGTCCGCACCATTCAGCAAAAAAATCTACTAAAGTTGCCTTATCTGATGATACTGCGCTATCAAAATTATCTGATTTTAATTCTTGTACTGACATATTAATAATCCCCCTCGTTAATAATACTTAATGTTCGTATAATCTAAACATAATTTTAATAAATGTCAATAGAATTATTTGTATTTTAAAACTAAATTAACATAATTAATTATATTGAACCATAATTGATATTAAATTATGTACTTTTATATTGGTTTTTATTATGTATATATGAATAATTGATTAAGTTTTATTAATTTTTATGCTTATGTATAAGTTTAAAAATTTAAATACTTAATATAATTATAAATTATATATATTTGAAATCTGTATTATAAAAAATATTAAAAAACTTGACAATGGTGAAAGGCTAACTATACTTGAATACAGATGATAATTTTATATAAGGGAGACATACATCTTATGGAAATTTTTAATTACATGGAAAAATATAATTATGAAGAGTTAGTGTTTTTCAATGATAGTAAAACAGGTCTTAAAGCTATCACATGTATTCATTCTACAAAGTTAGGTCCATCTTTGGGTGGAACTAGGCTTTGGAATTATAAATCAGAGGGCGAAGCTATAGAAGATGTTTTAAGGCTTGCAAGAGGTATGTCTTTAAAATCGGCATGTGCCGGTCTTGATTTGGGAGGCGGTAAAACAGTAATAATAGCAGACCCTAAAAAAGTTAAAGGCAATGAACTTTTTTGGAGGTCTTATGGAAGATTTATTGAATCTTTAAATGGAAGATATATTACTGCTGAAGATGTAAACACAAGCACAGAAGAGATGGAATATGTTGCTAAGGAAACTAATTTTGTAGCAGGGCTTAGAAGCAAATCAGGAGACCCTTCACCTATGACAGCTTATGGTGTTTATATGGCTATGAAGGCTAGTGCTTTAAAAGCATTTGGAAGCGATAATTTGGGAGGTAAAAAAATATCTGTTCAAGGGCTTGGACATGTGGGTTTGGTTTTATGTGATTATTTGGCTAAGGATAATGCTGAGCTAATAGTATCAGATATTGACAGCGACAAGGTAAGAAAAGTTGTTGAACTTTATAAGGCTAAGGAAGTTGATGTTAATGCTATATATGAACAAGATGTTGATATATTTGCTCCTTGCGGACTCGGTGCTATTATTAATGATGAAACTATACCAAAATTAAAATGTAAGGTTATAGCTGGTTCTGCTAATAATGTTCTTAAAGAATCTCATCATGGAAAGATTTTAAAAGATAAAGGAATAGTATATGCTCCAGATTATGTAGCCAATGCGGGAGGCGTTATAAACGTAGCTATGGAAAACCCTGTTTATAATTATGAAGCTGCAAAGAGTGCTACAGAGAAAATATATAATAGAATATTAGAGATTTTTGAAATATCAGACAGAGAAAATATCTCTACTAATGAAGCAGCAGATAAATTAGCTATACAAAGAATAGAAGCAATAGGCGAAATACATTCGAGGTATATAAGAAAGTAATATATACTTAAACGAACATATTTTGAAATATAAGTTTTTGCTTTATTTAATTTTTTTATGCATCAAAAAGTGCAAATATTTTTGTTTATATGCTGTTAATAATGTATTAAATGTAAATAAAATGCAGTTTTTCGTGAAGCGTATCCGAAAGATATAAGTTTTTTTTATTGGTATAAAAGAACCAAAATGACTGCATTTTTAGATAAAATACAAGTATTGTTTTGCATCTATAGATATTCCAACATATAAAGTTAAAAAAAGTTTGCATTTTTTGCAACTTTTTGCGGCGGGAAAAAGTTGAATAAAATAAAAATTTATAATAGATAGTATAGTTGTTTGGATATACAAAAAATAATTTATTTATAAAAAAGCGGGCTTAGAAAATAAGTCCGCTTTATTTTTATATATATTATTGTTTTATATTTTTATTTTTTTATTAACGGATATCCCATTTTCTCTCTTGATTCTATATAAGCTGCAGATACCTTTTTCATTAAATCTCTTACTCTTGCAATATATCCAGCTCTCTCTGTTACGCTTATTGCATTTCTTGCATCAAGCATATTAAATACATGCGAACTTTTCATTACCATATCATAAGCAGGAAGCACGCATCCATTAGCTAAACATCTATCACATTCTTCTTCATATTCTTTAAAATGCCTAAAATACATATCAGTGTCAGCTATTTCAAAATTATATTTAGAAAACTCTTTTTCTCCCTGTAAATGTACATCGCCATATTTTATTCCGTGTCCCCATTCCAAATCATACACATTATCAACATTTTGTAAGTACATACATATTCTTTCAAGTCCGTAAGTGATTTCACCTGTTATAGGTTTTAAGTTTATTCCGCCAACAGCTTGGAAATATGTAAATTGTGTTATCTCCATACCATCAAGCCAAACTTCCCAACCAAGTCCCCAAGCTCCGAGCGTAGGCGATTCCCAGTCATCATGTACAAATCTTATATCATGATCTTTAAAACTTATTCCTAATGCTTCTAAACTTTGTATATATAAATCTTGAATGTTTTCTGGAGAGGGCTTCATTATTACTTGATATTGATAATAATGCTGAAGTCTGTTTGGGTTTTCTCCGTATCTTCCATCTGTTGGTCTCCTTGAAGGTTCTACATAAGCAACACTAAAAGGTTCTGGACCTAATGCTCTTAATGCAGTTGCGGGGTTAAATGTTCCTGCTCCTACTTCTAAGTCATAGCCTTGCTGTATTATACATCCATTTTCACTCCAGAATTTATTTAAAGTCATTATTAAATCACTAAATGTCATTTTTGAGTTTTCTCCGATAATATTATATTTTTGCTTCTATTATATAATATATACAATTTAATTGCTATAAATTTATTAAAAAATCATATTATTTTATATACTTTTTAATGTTTTAATATTAAAAAGCAATCTTCTTTTTGTACTATAATATATTTATTATGATATCGCTATTGACTTTATTATATAGTTATAGTACAATATTATCAAAAATTTTTAAGGTTTAGGAGAAGTAAATGACTAAAGATTTAAATTCAAAAAGCGGAAATTCTATACTCGATGACTTAATATCAAAAGCCAAAAAAGCTCAGGAAATATATTCTACTTTCTCACAAGAACAAGTAGATAATATATTTAAAGCATGTGCCATTGCTATTAACAGCAGAAGAATACCTTTGGCAAAAATGGCAGTAGAAGAGACAGGTATGGGAGTAGTAGAAGATAAGGTAATAAAAAATCACTTTGCTTCTGAATATATTTATAACAAATTCAAAAATATGAAGACATGCGGAATCATAAGTGAAGATACAGCTATGGGAATGAAAAAAGTAGCAGAGCCTGTTGGTATAATAGCAGGTGTTGTACCTACTACAAACCCAACATCAACTGCAGCATTTAAATCATTAATAGCTTTGAAGACAAGAAATGCAATAGTATTTTCTCCGCATCCAAGAGCTAAAAAATGTACAGCTGAAGTTTGCAAGATTATTAATAGAGTAGCTGTTGAGCATGGCGCTCCAGATGGACTTATAGGTTGTATAGAAGAGCCTACAGTTGAGCTTTCTGCTGCTTTAATGAGCCATCCTCAAATTAATTTAATACTTGCTACTGGAGGACCTGGAATGGTTAAGGCTGCTTATTCTAGCGGCAAGCCTGCTTTAGGTGTTGGTGCTGGTAATACTCCTGCAATAATCGACGAAACTGCTGATATTAAAATGGCTGTTAACTCTGTTATAATGAGTAAGACTTTTGACAATGGTATGATATGTGCAAGTGAACAGACTGTTGTTGTTGTAAAAAGTGTTTATGAGGAAGTAAAAAAAGAGTTCTTATATAGAGGTGCTTATCTTTTAAACAAAGACGAAAAAGCTAAACTTAGCAAGGTAATGATTATAGACGGTGCTTTGAATGCTAAAATAGTAGGTCAGCCTGCTTATGTTATAGCTAAGATGGCTGGAATAACTGTTCCAGAAGAGACAAAAATACTCATAGGTGAAGCTTCTTCTATAAGCAAAGACGAAGCATTCTCTTATGAAAAATTATCACCTGTACTTGGTATGTATAAGGCTGATAATTATGATGATGCTGTTGAAAAAGCTCATAATTTAATAGTGTTTGGCGGACTTGGACACACTTCTGTGCTTTATACAGATGAAGATAATCAAAAAGAAAGAATTAAAAAATTCTACGAAAAAATGCCTACAGGAAGAATACTTATAAATATGCCGTCTTCTCAAGGGGCTATAGGAGATGTATATAACTTCAGATTAGAACCATCTTTGACATTAGGATGCGGAAGCTGGGGTAACAACTCTACAAGTGAGAACGTTGGTCCTAAACATCTTTTAAATATTAAATCTGTAGCTTCAAGGAGAGAAAATATGTTATGGTATAGAGTACCAGAAAAAATATATTTAAAGAGAGGTTCATTAGATGTTGCTTTAAGAGAATATGCTAACAAAAAAAGAGCATTAATCATCACTGACGGACCGCTTTTCAAATTAGGTGTAACTGATAATGTTACTAAAGTATTAGATGATATAGGAGTAAAATACACTATATTCTCTGATGTTAAACCTGACCCTACAATCAGCACAGTTAGAGATATAGTAAAAACTGCTAATGCATTTGAACCTGATGTTATTATAGCATTAGGAGGAGGTTCTCCAATAGATGCTGGTAAGATTGCTTGGCTTCTTTATGAAAACCCTGAAGTAAAATTTGAAGATATTGCTATGGTATTTATGGATATAAGAAAGAGAATATGTGATGCTGGAGAATTAGGTAAAAAGGCTCAGTTTGTTGCTATACCTACTACTTCTGGTACTGGTTCTGAAACTACTCCTTTTGCTGTTATCACTGATGATGCTACACATATTAAATATCCTATTACAGATTATGCTCTAACACCTGATATGGCTATACTTGATGCTAATTTGGTTATGAGTATGCCAAGAGGCTTATGTGCTGCAAGCGGTATAGACTCTTTAACACATGCTCTTGAGGCTTATGCTTCTATATGTTCTACTGAGTTTTCTAACTCTAATGCTGAAAAAGCTATTAAACTTATATTTAAATATTTACCTGCTTCATATAAAGAAGGTGCAGAAAATCCTGTAGCTCGTGAAAATATGCATTATGCTGCTTCACTTGCTGGTATGGCTTTTGCTAACGCTTTCTTGGGTATTTGTCACTCATTGGCTCATAAACTTGGTGCTGCTTTCAATATTCCTCATGGTATTGCTAATGCTCTTTTAATATGTCAGGTTGTTAAATATAATGCTAATGAAAAGCCTACTAAACAAGGTTTATTCCCTCAATATAAATATCCTCATGCAAGAGAGAGATATGCATTTATTGCTGATATGCTCGAGCTTGGCGGTAAAAATGATAATGAAAAAGTAGCTAATTTAATTAAAGCTATAAATGGTCTTAAAAAAGAACTTGATATACCTTTGTCTATTAAAGATTATGGTGTAGCTGAAAAAGACTTTATGGCTAAACTTGATGATATAGTAGAGCAGGCATTTAATGATCAATGTACTGGAGCTAACCCAGTGTATCCTCTTATGAAAGAATTAAAACAAATTTATTTAGATGCTTATAATGGTGTTTATTAATAAAATATTTCTTTTATAATTTTTTATGGGTGAGAAGCTTTATATTAGTTTCTTGCCCATTTTTATATGTAAATTAATTATGATACAAAAAATGAATATTTATTAGATTTTATTTTGCTTTTTGGAATATATATAGTAACTTGACTTATAATGAATGCTATATAAAAAGCTATGTCTGAAAATAGAATATTTAAATATAATTCTTTTAGATGATTATATTATTACATTCATTATTATTTTTTAACTTGAAATTTATACATTATGTTATATTATATATACAATTATAATTTATAAGGAGTTAATAATATGTCTTTAATAGATGATATAGTAGCTAGAGAGATATTAGATTCAAGAGGAAACCCTACAGTAGAAGTTGATGTTTATTTAGATAGCGGTGCTATGGGTAGAGCAGCAGTGCCATCAGGAGCTTCTACAGGTGAACATGAAGCAGTAGAATTAAGAGATGGAGATAAAAGCAGATATTTAGGAAAAGGCGTTCAAAAAGCAGTAGAAAATGTTAATGAAATTATTTGTAATGAGTTAATAGATATGGACGCTTTAGATCAAGTTGAAATAGACAGAACTATGATTGAACTTGACGGTACTGAAAACAAAGGTAAATTAGGTGCTAATGCTATACTTGGTGTATCACTTGCTGTAGCTAAAGCTGCTGCTGATGAATTAGGTATGCCATTATACAGATACATTGGTGGTTCTAATGCTAAAACTTTACCAGTACCTATGGCTAATATCTTAAACGGTGGTGCTCACTCATCAGCTCCAATCGATTTCCAAGAATATATGGTTATGCCAGTTGGTGCTCCTACTTTCAAAGAAGGTATACGTTATGTGGCTGAAGTATTCCATAACTTAAAAGCTATACTTCATGACAGAGGCTTAAGCACTACTGTTGGTGATGAAGGCGGATTCGCTCCAACTCTTAAAGATAATGAAGAGCCTCTTCAAGTAATTATGCAAGCTATAGAAAAAGCTGGATACAAGCCTGGCGATGATATAATGATTGCTATGGACCCTGCTTCAAGCGAATTCTATAACAAAGATAAGAAAAAATATGTATTCCATAAATCTGATAATAGAGAATTAACTCCTGCTGAAATGGTTGATTTCTATGCTGATTTATGCAGCAAATATCCTATTATCTCTATAGAAGATGGTGTTGCTGAAGATGACTGGGAAGGTTGGGCTTTACTTACTCAGAAATTAGGTAAAAAAGTTCAATTGGTTGGTGATGACTTGTTTGTTACTAATGTAAAAAGACTTCAAATGGGATTAGATAAAGGTGTTGCTAACTCTATTCTTATTAAAGTTAACCAAATCGGTTCTTTAACTGAAACTTTAGATTCTATTGAACTTGCTAAAACTCATAACTATACTGCTGTAGTTTCTCACAGATCTGGTGAAACTGAAGATGCTACTATTGCTGATATAGTTGTAGCTACTAATGCTGGTCAAATTAAAACTGGTTCTGCTTCAAGAAGTGATAGGATTGCTAAATACAATCAATTATTAAGAATAGAAGAAGAATTAGGCGACAGAGCAGTTTACTTAGGTAAAAAAGCTTTTTATAACGTTATAAAATAATATATTATTTAATACATTATAAAAAATATTGTTTTAAATTTATAAAAAAACAGGGAATAACTATATTTGAGTTGTTCCCTGTTTTTATATTTAATATAGAGTTGATTTTATCATTAAAAAATATCCTGTATAGCAGATAAAAATTTTATAGTATTAAATTAAGATTTTTTAGTTTTTATAAACAATTTATTATTAATTATTTTTTTATATGTTTTTTAATGGCGATATGTTTTAATATAGTAAAAAATGCAATTAATATAAAAAATATCCGAATAAAAAATAAGCATTATTAATATTGTTGTATAATATTTTTTCATTTTAATAGTGCAGAAAAAATTTAAATTTTGACAAAGTTGAAAATTTTTAGTATATTTAAAACATATATTGATATAAAAGGATTGTTTATGGAAAATAATATTCAAGAGATTAAATGGGAAAATAGGTTTAATACTGGATACAAAAGAGTTGATGATCAGCATAAGGAATTGGTTAATATATTAAATAAGTTAAATTTATTAGTTATAAATAAAGATATAACAAGGGAAGATGTATCAGAAGAGTTGAATAATATTATTAAGGATATGGTTGATTATGTTGCTTATCACTTTTCTACAGAAGAGGCTATAATGAAGGCTATAGATTATAGCGGATTCAAGAGCCATGTAGTTAAACACAGAAATTTTACTAATAAAGTTTTAGAAGAGGTGAATAATTATAAGAATGGTAAACAAATAGATATAAAAGGACTTATTGTATTTTTAAGAGATTGGTTGTTTAATCATATTGTAGTTGAGGATAAGGTTTTTATTAATGAAGTAAAATCTACTTTAGAAAAAATGGCTAGAGAAGAATATAATATGTAGTTATTTATAATAATACCAACAAAAACATTTATTATTTAAATATTTCTTAAGTTTTGAAATATATATAGTATTAAATTTATATTTAATTATAAAGTTGTATAGTTAATTTTCTTCAATGTTTAATTATTTATCTTGCAAAAATTTTATATGCTATAAATTTATAAAGAACATATTATTTTATAGTATTACTTATAAAAATAATTTTTTATTTGAAAAGAAAAGTTTATGTAAATACCAACAAATTTAATTAAAAACATGGTAGTTGATAAATATCTCTATTCATATATAATAAAAAACAATATTTAGGAGAATAATAGTTTTTATGTCAATAATAGATAAACTTTCATCTGTAGAAAACACATATAATGATATAGTAGATAAATTAAATGATGCGAATATAAAAGACAATAGAGTAATACAAGATTTAATGAAAAAAAAGTCAGAAATAGAAGATATAGTAAATGAATATAAAAAATTAAAAGCTGTATTAAAAGAGATAGAAGATGCCAATGAAATGCTTAATCATTCTGATACTGATAAAGAATTAAAAAATATGGCACTGCTTGAAATAGAAGAATTAAATCAAAAAAAAGAAAATATTATTAATGATTTGAGGCTTTTACTTCTTCCAAAAGATAAAAATGACGGCAAAAATATAATAGTAGAAATAAGAGTAGGAACTGGAGGAGATGAATCGGCTTTATTTGTGGGGGACTTGTTTAGAATGTACAGCCGTTTTATAGAGAGAGCAAATTTTAGAATGGAGATAATAGATACAAGTCCTACTGAGCTTGGAGGATATAAAGAAGTAATATTTTCTGTTTCTGGAAAAGATGCTTATAGAACTTTAAAATTTGAAAGCGGTACACACAGAGTTCAGAGAATACCAGCTACAGAATCCGGCGGAAGAATACATACGTCAGCTTCAACTGTAGCAATTATGCCTGAAGCAGAAGAAAGCGATGTAATAATAAAAGATGAAGATATAAGAGTAGATATATTTCGTTCAAGCGGTCCTGGAGGGCAGTCAGTTAATACTACAGACAGTGCCGTAAGAATTACTCATTTACCTACTGGTTTAGTGGTGCAGTGTCAAGATGAAAAAAGCCAGCACAAAAATAAAGCCAAGGCATTAAAAGTATTAAGAGCAAGAATATATGAAAAAGAAGAGGCAGAAAGAAAAGCAAAAGAAGCTAAAGAAAGAAGAGATAAAATAGGTTCTGGAGACAGAAGCGAAAGAATAAGAACCTATAATTTCCCGCAAAATAGAGTTACAGATCATAGAATTAATGTTACATTATACAAATTAGATAGATTCATGGACGGAGAAATAACAGAAATTACAGATGCTTTGTTTAAAAAGGAACAGGAGGAATTATTAGCTTCTTATTCAGACTAATAGAGAGCTTATGAAATATATAGAAAATATATTTGGCGATGAAAAGATATTACATAATATAAAAGATGATGATACTGCTATCAATTATATAAAAAGCTTTAGTGATGTTTTGTATTGCGATTATTCATATAGGCATAATGAAATTTCTTTTGCAGGGCTATTTGCTTACTCTAAAGATAATAAATATTGTTTTGGAGAGTTTGGTTTATTTAAAGAAAATAAATATGAATCAAAAATTATAATAAGTGACTATCCTGAATATGCTACACTAAATAATTATGAACTTACTAATGATAAATTTATAGATGTGCTTAATTTGCATAATATAACTTTAAATAATCTATTTAGCACAGCAAAAAAAGAATTTAATTCTATAGAAGCTTATCCATTAAAAAAAATATCATTAGATGATTATATAAAAATATTTCCGCATAGATATATTAATAATAGATTTAAAATATATGCTAAAAATAAATACAAAAAAATAAACATAAAAAATATTAATGAAGATTTTGTATATAGGTGTCCATATTGTGCCTCTACTAATATTTTAAAAATAATAGATATTAATAATAATACTTTTGAGAAAATGGATGTTTATGATTTTAATGATATGTATGATAATATAGAAAATATTGAACATGATGACTTTTATGTTTGTGCTTTATGCAATTTGGTTATAAGAAGCCCAAAAACTATTTTAGATTATATATGAGGTGTTTTTAATGGAATTCATTATAATTGTTGATGAATCATTTGAAAATGAATATTCAAAAATATTTTTAGAAGATTTCGGCAAAAAAATAGAACTCTTAAAACAAGAGCTTAATTGTGATGTAAAGAATATAAATTATATTGCAAAGGGAGCAGAAGATTATTTGAGCAATATATATAAAGAAACAGAAAATTATGACAATATTATATATATTCCAAATAATATGCCTATGTTTAATATAGATGAAACTGTAAAGCTCACTAAAATACATAAAGAAAACATTTCATATTTTACTTATGGAGAAAATTATCCAGAAGGAATAATACCTTTTATAATAAGAAGAAATGCTTTTGAAAAATTATTTAATTGCATAAAAACAAAAAATATTAATATAACAGAAAATGCTATAAAAGATATTGTATTTATTGACCCTAACTTTTTTGAAATAGAAATATTAGTGTCTGAATATGATATGAGGTATTATAGGGTATCATTATTTGCAAATAGTAAAAGAAATGCTTTAATTATATCAAAACTAATAAAATATGAAAATTATGATAAAATTACTAAGGCTATAAGGGAATATGCTTCATTAAGAAGAACTTTGCCTTCATATATTGAAATAGATATTAATAATAGACAAAACTTAATAAATAAAAATCTATTATCATCTAATGCTTTTACAAATGAAATAAACAAAGAAGAGAAAAATTTAACTATAGAAGAGTTTAAAACAATTTATAATAAATTATCAGATTTCTGTGATGATTTTCATTTATCAATAGGAAGCTATTATGAACCTCTTTTAAATAAAGATGTTTTTGATATATTAGAATATGCTATTTCAAATAAAAATGTAAATGTATATTTAGAGACAAACGCTATTTTATTAGATGAAGAGAAAGCTAAAAAACTTCTGTTTCTTCAAGAGAAAAATAATAATTTACATGTAATAATTCATTTAGACACAATAGAGCAAAATGTATTTAATACAATTTATAAAGAAGATTGTTTGAAGACTATACTTTCTAATATAGATTATTATTTTATAAGGGAGCCAAAAAATACATATCTTCAGATTACAAAACAAAAGGATAATTTTGATTATTTAGCTTCATATTATAAATATTTTGATAAGTATAAAATAGAGATTATAATGCAAAAATATTATACTTATAGAGGACTTGTAGAAAATAAAAAAATCGGAGATATGACTCCTCTAATAAATGTAGGTTGTTGGCATTTGGCTAGAGACTTATTCATAGATGCTTATGGAGATGTTTATATTTGCAGATTTGACATAAATAAAGAAAAATGTATATCTTCAATATATAAAGATACTTTAGAGAATATTTGGAAAGAATTAGAAAGTTATTATAAAGAGAACATTTTAACAGGATTAGACTTTTGTAAAAATTGTGATGAGTGGTATTTGTTTAATTTTTAACAATAATATTTTTTGAGCATTAGTTTATTATGGAAGAATTAATTATAGAATATTTAGAGCTTTTTTTTGCTGCTTATTTGATTAAGTTTTTATTTATGAGATTTATATCTGAGATTCCGTATTTAAAAAAATATTATTATATAAGAGAAATTTTACCCGGTGTAAGAAATTGGGATAATAGATTAAAAATGATTTATTATTCTGAAATTTTCTCTATATCTCAAAGCTTATTTTTAGCATTATTGGCAATGTTATTTCACTATTTTTTATCATTAAATGAATATATAGAAATAATTATAGTTTTTTTAGTATATTTATTTATATCTATTTTTGAGAAGTTTAAATTTGTAATACTCATGTGCGATTACCCAATCTCACTTTTTGTAATGAATACAATTATAAGCATAATAATATTAGCAATACAATTTTTTGTAATGGGCGCTATAATTATTTAATTTTGTTCTATATTTATAGAAGCTCCCATATCCATCGAATTAGTTTTACCTTTATAACGTACATTTTCTGAAATTATGCAATTTTCCATTAAAGCATTTGATATATTTACTTCCTCAAACATTATACAGTTTTTTAGTATTGAGTTTTCTATATTAGAATTCTTTCCTATATGCACATAAGGACCTATAACAGATCTATTAATTCTCACATCTTCTTCTATAAAGACAGGAGGTATTATAGCAGTATCTTTTACCCATTTACTAAGTATGCTATGAGTGATTATAGTTTTATTTGTTTCTATCATAGTATTTTTTTCACCGCAATCATACCAACCGTCAAGTTTGAATGTTTTAAATACACTTCCATTTTGTATCATATATTCTAAGGCATCTGTTAATTGATACTCATTTTTGGTTTTTATATCATTTTTAATTATATAATCTATAGCATCAAATAATTCTTTAGAGTTTACAATATTATACATTCCAGTTAAAGCCAAATTACTTATAGGCTCTTTAGGCTTTTCCACAAGCTTTGTGATGACCCCATTGCTGTCAAGTAATGCAACCCCAAATCTGCTTGGATTATCCACCTCACATACCCCTAATGAATTTTCATTTTTGGCTACTATTTCAGATAAATTAAGCTTAAATATTGTATCTCCGAGTATAATAAAAAGTTTATCATCATCTTTTATATGTTTTCTAGTAAGCGAAACAGCATGAGCTAACCCTTTATACTCTTTTTGCTCTACAAAAGTAAGTTTTATATCTTTATATTTTGAAGTTAAGTAGTCTATCATTTTATCTTTTAAATATCCTACTATAAATATTACCTCTTCAAGATTTTCTAACTCTAATACCTCTTTCATAATAAAATCTATAATTGTAGAACCTGCTATAGGAAGTATAGGTTTGGGTTTTGTTATTGTGTGCGGTCTTAATCTAGTGCCTTCACCTGCAGCTGGTATTATAACTTTCAATTTATATGCCCTCATAAAAAATATAATATATATTATAATATATTCATAAATATAAATAAATCAATATAATTATTTAATTAATGGAACAAGCATAGCATTAGCAACTTCTTCATTATTTCCTATTAAATATTTTACTAACTCTAAAGCAAAAAATACTGTAGTAGCAGGACCTTTAGAAGTAATAACATTATCATTAATTACAACTAAATCTTTTTCAACATACTCTCCGCCATTGACCATGCTTTCACAGCTTGGATAGCAAGTATATTGTCCTTTAATAACTGAAGCAGCCCCTAATACTATAGGTGAAGCACATATTGCAGATACTAATTTTTTAGCTTCATACATTTTCTGAAGTTTAGCTATAATTCTCTTATCATTTTTTAAATTATTCATTCCGCCCATGCCGCCAGCAAGTGCTATAGCATCGAAATCTTCATTTATAATTTTATCTAATGTGGTATCAGCTTTTAATATTATACCATGTGAGCCTTTTACCTCTAAATTATCAGTTAAAGAAGCAGTTGTTACTTCTATATTTGCTCTTCTTAATACATCTGTAATAGTTACAGCTTCTATTTCTTCAAAACCTTCAGCTAATGGCACTAAAACTTTTTTTGACATACATTGCTCTCCTTATAGGTTGTGTTTTTTAATAAATTATATTTTAATATTTATTTTGTTTTTTGCAATATAATAAATATTTTATGGCATATATCTGTATTTAAATATATTAGTTTTTTGTATAATGCTATGTATTAATATATAATTTAAAGTTGTATATAAATGATAATATAGAAGTTTTTATATACGTTTTTTGAAAAAAAATTGTATATTATTTTTAGGTATATATTATAGCTATTGACTAAAATAGATGTTTATTATATTAATTAAAAATGTGGTTTTTTTTAGAACCTAAAGATAGTACTTATTACTTTTAAAAAATTTAATATAGACTGTTTTTTTTATTTATATTAATATATAATTATAAAAAAATAACGTTTATAAGAGAAAAATTATTTATGAAAATTTTATTAGCTATAACAAGTTCTATATCAGCATATAAAATGCCTTTTCTCGTTAGTATTTTGAAAAAACAAGGGCATGAAGTAATATGTGCTGTTACAAAAAATGCAGAATATATGGTAGGTGTAAAAGCATTAGAAACGATGAGCGGCAATCCTGTTATAAGAGATATGTGGGAAGAAGAAGACCCTCTTACACATATAAACATTAGCAGAAAAACTGATGTATTTTTATTAGCCCCAGCAGACGCTAATACTATATCTAAAATAGCAAATGGAATATGTGATAATACTATTACTACTATAGCCTGTGCTTATACAGGAAAAAAGATGTTTGCTCCTGCTATGAATCCTAATATGTGGTTTAATAAAGCAGTTCAGAAAAATGTTCATTATTTAGTTGAAGAACTTGAATACACCATGATAGGCCCAGCTACTGGAAATATGGCTTGTAATGATACAGGTATAGGAAGACTTGCAGATTTGGAAGAGATAGCAGACAAAGTTGTTAATAACTTCAGTCATTTTAGTTTGAAATATGATAATATAAGATTTACTGTAACTTCTGGTGCTACAAAAGAGTGGATAGACCCTATAAGATATATTACAAATAATTCCAGCGGCAAGATGGGTGAGGCTATATATAATGAAATACACCTTGGAGGCGGAGTTACTACATATATAGAGGGCGATGTTAATGAAGAGCTTCGTGTATATCCAAGCGACAAAAAAATAAAAATAGATACTACAGAAGATTTAAAAAATAATGTGTTATCTGAACTTGAAAATACTGACATTTTACTTATGGCTGCTGCTCCTTTAGATTTTAGACCTGCTATTGTACATGATAAAAAATTAAAAAAACAAAATATTAATGCTATAGAATTAAAACAAAATGATGATATATTGGTTAGTACAAGAGATAAAAAATCTAAAAATACGCTTATAGTTTCATTTGCTGCGGAGACAGCGCTTAATGATGAAGAGCTTAAAAATTATGCTGTAGAGAAAATGAATAAGAAAGGTGCTGATATGATAGTAGCTAATAATATAAAAGATGCTATTGGGAAAGATACTAATAAAATAAGTATTTTTTTCAAAGATGGAAGGGTGAGAAATTTCCCTGTATTAAGCAAGAGGGAATGTGCTAAAGAAATTGTAAGTATTGCTGTTGAGGAATGGAAAAATAAAAACTTAAAATCTAATTTAATATAATATAAATAAAAAAATAGGATTAAATTAATGAGCTATCTTTATGAAATAAATGATATTAGTAAGATATATGGTCATGGTGGAGGTGCTACTGAGGCATTAAAATCTGTTAATCTTACTATAGAAGAAGGTAAACTTACTGCTATACTTGGCCCCAGCGGGTCTGGTAAAAGTACTCTTTTAAATATACTCGGAGCATTAGATAAACCTACAGGAGGAAGGGTACTATTTTTGGGAGAAGATATTACTCATTATAGTAATAAAAAATTAGCTAAGTTTAGAAGAGAAAATATTGGATTTGTATTTCAAAGCTATAACCTTCTTCCAAATTTAACTGCTTTAGAGAATGTTGAGTTTTCTACAGAAATAACTGGCCTTACAAGAGATAATGCTGAGAATGCTTTAAAACTTTTGGGACTTGAGCATAGAATGAAGCATTATCCTACAGAGCTATCCGGAGGAGAACAGCAGAGGGTTAGTATTGCTCGTGCTATAGCTAAAAAGCCAAAAGTTGTATTATGCGATGAGCCTACGGGGGCTTTGGATAATAAGACGGGAATCATGGCTCTTAGGATATTAAGAAACTTGAATAAGGATTTTGGCACTAGTATCGTATTAATTACTCATAGTAAAGAGATTGCTAAAATGGCTGATACTGTTGTTAAGGTTTTAAGCGGAGAGGTGATAGAAAAATATGATGTGGAAAATCCGTTAAATCCTGAAGATATAGAATGGTAATAAAATAACTTTATTAATGGAAAAATAATGTTTAATATAAAAACAAAACTTTTATTTAGAAAAATTAGTAAACAGCTTGCGATATTCATATCTGCTATTTTTATAGTAACTTTAGCGGTGCTTTTTTTTGTAGCGGTAAAAACTGTGTATAGAGATTTTAAACTCACTGCTGAAGAGTATTTCGACAAGAATAATTTAGATGATTTAGTATTATTTGGTATGTTTAGCGAAGATGATATAAAGGCTATTGAAGATATTAAGGGTATTGATATAGTAGAAGCTAAACATAGATTTCAAGGCAAAATAGATGATATTGATGCTATTATATATGCTTCAAAAGATAATGAAAACAGAATAAATAAACCTTACATATATGATGGCAAAGATACTTTAGAAACTAATGAGATAGCTATTAATAAAAATTTTGCAGATGCTAATTCATTATCTTTGGGAGATGAGGTTGAGGTTATTTATAATGATAAAACTAATTCTTTTACAATAGCCGCTTTAGTATCATATCCTAATTATGTGTTTTTATTTAAAGATGGGGCTTCTACAGCTTCTGAGGCTAAAGATTTTGCTGTTATAGAAATGAATGATGATAACTTTAATTATGTGCCTTACAATTCTATATATATAAAATATAAAGAGAATGTAAATAGAGATAATATAGAACAGCTTATAAGAATAAAACTAAAACAAAAAATATTCTTTTTCACAGACAGAGGACAATCTGTAAATTATATAAACTATGAACAAACATTGCTTCAAATAGATTCTTTTTCATATATTTCGCCTTCTATACTTTTACTTATGGCTATACTTCTTTTATACATTATACAAAGAAGAAATGTTGCTGTTGAGAGAAAACAAATTGGTATAATGAAAGCTATTGGTCTTACAGATTTTTCTATTATGTTTATGTATATAAAGTATTCTTTTTTGGTATCATTTTTTGGAATATTGTTAGCTTTTATTGCAAGCAGGCTTCTTTTGCCGCCGATATTTAAGTCGCTTGGGGCTATATTTGATATGCCTAATTATAATTATCATATATATTGGGATTTATGGATAATATCAACTTTAATAATATTGTTTGTATGCATATTTTCTAATTTGCTTGCAGCTATTTCTATATTAAAGTTAAATCCTGCCCAGTCAATGCGTGGGGAGCCTCCAAAAAGTTCTGGTAAAACATTAATAGAGAAATTTAGTATATGGAATAAGCTTTCATTTAACAGCAGATATGCTATAAAAAATGCTTCAAGAAGTAAAACAAGATATTTGGCATCGCTTTGGGGAATGTTTGCAGCAATTAGTATGACTATATTTGCTCAGGGGTTTAATAACTCTTTTGATTATTTCTTATACACTCTTTATGAGAAATTTGCTTTATATGATGCCTCTGTTAGTATTACGCCGACAAAATGGGAAGATAACACTGATATACTTACTAATGACAGCATAAAATATTATGATAAGGCTGCTATTTATCAATCAAGGCTTTATCCTGCTTTTAATGATGATAGTGAAAGCATTTATTTGCCGACTTTAATATATAAAGACGGATTTTCTTCTCTCAAAATACCTTATAATGAAAATAGAGAGGATTCTGTAATGATTCCAAAATATTTGGCAGAAAAATTAAAAGTAAAAGAAAATGATTATATAGGTATAGAATTATATACTACTGGAAACAGTATATCAAGAAGAGTTAAAGTTAGTAAGCTTGTAGAACAGCAGGGCATGTTTTATATTTATATGGATAAGGATTTTGCAGAAGATACTTTTGAAATACCAAATGTTTACAATTCCTTATTTTTAACTTCTGATGTTAGTCAAGATGATTTAAAAACTATATTAGATGATGGTAAAGATGTATCATACTACAGCTTTAGAAATGATGAATATCAGGCATATAAAAACCAAATAGCTACAATATATTTACTTGTACAAATACTTATATTTATAGCATTCTTACTTGGTGCTACATCGCTTTATGGTGTTGGTGTTATTACTTTAGCTACAAGAAGATATGAGTTTACGCTTCTTAAGGTTATGGGCTATACCACTAAAGAAATAATGCTTGCTTCATTAAAAGAAACTGTTACTCAAGTGATAATAGCAATACCTGTGGGAATATTGGCTGGATATGGTATACTTTATTTGGTTAAGAAACCGTTTTCAAGCAAGTTATTTTCATTTGTACCACATGTTTATAATTACAGTTATTTATTAGCAATAGGGTTGCTTATTGTTGTAATATTCTTGGTATCTTTGATGAGTATGCATTATGTCAATAAACTTGATATGGTTGAGGGCTTAAAAGACAGAGAAGAGTAAAACGTTTGTTAATATAAAGTTTTTTAATTACTTTTAATTATATACTAAAAATTTTTAACTCTTTTATATTTTAGTTATTTGCAGGGCTTTGCCCCGCACCCCACTTCTTTTATTGGTATAAAAGAAGCAAAAGAACTGCATTTTTATGAAGTATAGACATAAACATATAGTGTCATTATATATATTTTTTTGGATATAAAATTTGAATACTTGCACTTTTTGCAACTTTTTGCTGCGGGAAAAAGTTGATTAAAAAATTATATGACAAAATATAATTGTTTAGGTATATATTAAAAATCTATTTTTAATATATTGACTTCTGGGACTAGCCCCCGAACCCCTACTTCTTTTGCGACTAAAAGGAGTCCTTCAGGGCGACCGAATGGAGTGCCTGCGACTGTAAGAAGTACCTTTAGGTATGGGTGCGAAGGCGGGAAAAAGAACAAGAAAAAATTTAAAATACAATTATTTTAGTATATGTGAATAAAAAACTATAAAAAACATCTGAAATATAATCAATTAAGTTTTAATTTCTTGCTTACTTTATCTGTGATTTTCTTTGTTCCTTTTGGACCTACTGCTGTGAGAAAAAACTTTTTATCTTGAAATATATCTTCTATTGCTTTATTTATATCATTTATACTAATTTTATCTATTGTATTATACAAATCTTTATAAGATAAATATTTAGAAAAATAAAGCTCATTTCTTGCATTTTTATTCATAGCAAAACTTGCACTAAACTTACTAAAAGACATAGAACTTTTATAGCTCTCTTTTGCCTCTTCAAGTTCTTCTTCAGTTATTCTTTCATCTAACAATCTTTCTATTTCATTATATATGCTTGTTACAGTTTTTTCATAGCGGTCTAAACTTGTTGAACCAAATATGTCGAATGTTCCTCCATTTAGAAATGCAGAATTGTTGCTGTATATACTATAGCATAATGCTTTATTTTCTCTTATAGATTGAAATAATCTTGAATATGAACTTCCGCCGAATATATCATTTACAATGTTCATAGTGTATTTTCTTTTATCGCATGCACTATATGATGGTGTTATTAAGGCAAAATATACTTGGTTTAAGTCAGATTTTTCTTTTGACACTGATTTATAAAAAAATGGTAATTCTTCATCTGCTTTTAATATATTTTCTTTTAGTTCTAAAGAAGATAATTTATCTATTGCAGATTTTACATTAAAATTACCTGCTATTGATACTATTAAATTATTTGAATTGAAATGACTTTTAAAATAGTTTAATATTTTATCTCTGCTGATATTTTTTATGTTTTTTATATTACCGCCTATAGGAAACTGCATGGAGGTGCCTTTGTAGGCTTTTGCAAAAAATTGATTAGTCATTATCTCTTCAGGAGAGTCTGATGTCATTTTTAATTCTTCTATAATAACCTTTTTTTCTTTTTTTATATCTTCTTCTCTAAATGCTGAGTTTAACGCTATATTAGATAATGTGTCTATTGCTCTGTCAAAATATTTTGATATTATATTTATATAAAAAGAAGTGAAATGTCTTGAAGTATAGGCATTAAATACTCCGCCTACACCTTCTATATATCTCACTATCTCTTTAGAAGTCATATCATTAGTGCCTTTAAATAGCATATGTTCTATAAAATGTGAATATCCATTTTCTTTTTCAGTTTCATTTGCACTGCCTGTAATGAAGAAAAAACCAACTGAAACTGTTTCTAAAATTGGCATATATTCTAAAACTATTTTTATGCCATTATTTAAGGTTAATCTTTTTACCATTTGTTTATTTCCTAGTTAATTGAAATTAGATTATAATGTATAATATAAGTATTTGCAAATGTTTTAATGATAATTCAAATATTAGTCGATACTATTAGAAAATATTTTAGGAAAATTGGAATGCAAAAATTATTTGGTACTTTTTTATTATTATTTTTTACACTCTCTTGTGCATCAAATATGAAGACAGCTAATAGAAATTATAATAATATATGGATAAAAAAGGTAAAAGGAAAGAGGGTAGTTGCTCCAAATGGATATTTATATACTTTTTTAGATAATGGAGATGTAGAATATAGTTTATTTGGAAAAAAACGAGGTGTTGGTAAGTTTGATTATGCAGAGAGTGAAACTAATGCCTACTATTATGAAGTTACACCTTTAAAAAAAGTTGTACGTAATGTAAGAACTATTTCAGAGATTCCTAATAAAAAGGTAAATATGTATGTAAGTTTTATTCTAAAGGGTGATAATATATTAATGACTTCAGATTATAATAGAGCGTATTATAATAGATTAAATACTTGGAATAAAAATAATTTAAATCTATATGGTTTTCTTCGTGAAGGTAAGGATATAACTGACTATCCTATACCAAATCCTGATGAGGTAGAGTTTAATAAACCTATTAATTTTGGCGTATTAAGATAATTATTTGCATTATATTATTTTATTTTTTATATTAAAAACTGTTTAATATAGTATAAGAATATTTATTAATTAGGAGATTTTTTTAATATGGATAAGAAAAAAGCAGTTTTAATAGTTGTTGATAGCTGCGGTGTTGGTGCTTTGCCAGATGCTAAAGATTTTGGAGATGAGGGAGTAAATACTTTGGCTAATTTGGCTAAGGCGTCAGGAGGAATTAGTTTGCCTAATTTAGAAAAAATTGGTCTTGGAAATATTATAGATATAGAAGGTGTATCAAAAGTAGATAATGCAGAAGGCTATTACGGTAAGGCAATGGAGACTTCTAAGGCAAAAGACACCACTACTGGACACTGGGAGATAGCTGGTTTAGTTTCTACAAAGCCTTTTAATACTTATCCTAATGGTTTTCCTGATATTACTATAAAAGAAATAGAAAAAATGTCCGGAAGGGCTGTTGTATGCAATAAGCCTTATTCTGGAACTGAAGTTATAGATGATTATGCTGATGAACAGTTAAAAAACGGTTCTTTAATAGTATATACTTCTGCAGATTCTGTGCTTCAAATAGCAGCTCATGAGGATATTATACCTGTAGATGAGCTTTATAGAATATGTGAAAAATCTTTAGAGATATGCAATAAATATTCACCTGTTGCAAGAGTGATAGCTCGTCCTTATATTGGAACTAAGGGTAATTATAAGAGAACGGAAAGGCGTCATGATTATTCTGTACCTCCAAGCGGTGAAACTATGCTTGATAGACTTAAAAATAATAATTTGCCTGTTATCGGTATAGGCAAAACTAGTGATATATTTGCTGGTGTTGGAATTACTGAAAACAGATTAACTAATAAAAACAATCTTGACGGCATAGAGAAAACTATTAAGGCTATTAAAGAAGTTGATAATGGTCTTATATTTACTAATTTAGTTGATTTTGATATGCTTTACGGACACAGAAGAGATTATATAGGCTATAAAAACGCTTTAGAGGAATTAGATAAATATATACCAGAGATGATTGATAATTTAAATGATGATGACTTGCTTATAATAACAGCAGACCATGGATGCGACCCTACATACAAAGGAAGCGACCACACGAGAGAGTATATACCGATACTTGCTTTTGGAAAGAAATTAAATAAAAATATTAATATAGGTGTGAAAGAATCATTTGTTTCTATAGCCGCTACAATAGAAAAGTATTTGCTTGGACAAACAAAGCTTGAAGGTGCTTTTATATAATTTAGTTTTGTAATGTGCTTAAAATATTTTTTTAGTTGAAGTATATACTTACATAAAACATAATTAATATGATTTAGTATTATTTTTATATTTGCACTTTTTGGTTCTTTTTGCGGCGGGAAAAAGAACAATAAAATTTTTATGTTTTTATATTTGCAGGGCTTTGCCCCCTGCGAAGCGTGCCCGTAGGGTAGCACCCCACTTCTTTTGTTGCCACAAAGAAGCAAAAAGGCTGCATTTTTATTGAATATAGTCAAAAACGTATGTTATCATTATATTTATTTCTTAAATATAAAATTTTAATATTTGTACTTTCGCGAAGCGTGCCCGAAGGGCGAAAACTTTTTGCGGCGGGAAAAAGTTGAATAAAAACAAAAATTTACATGACAAAATATAGTTATTTAGATATTTAATATAATTTTAATTATTAAACTCATTATTATAATATTCTATAGTGTCAATCATTGCTTTAACTTGTGATGATGATAATATAAACTCTTGATATTCTCTTCCAGATATTCTTAAACCAACTTCTTTGGCATTAGTAAGTATTCTATAAAGCTCTTTTAATTCTGTATCACTAATTTTTATTATAGCATTTTCCAAACAATTTACCTGACTTGGTATATATGCATATTCATTAATTACAGCAGCAGTTGTAGATATATTTCTTGAAACATTTGTTAGGGTAAATGTTATTTTATCATAAGTTTTAGCATCAAATATATATGCAGTGTTGGCGTAAATAAAATTAGGCATAGCTTTAGTTCCTATATATAGCCACCAAGTAATTTCTTTATTATTGTTTATTTGAAAATATAATTTAGCTCCGTATTCATAATATTCATCTGCATAAGTATAGGTTTGTATGCCTGTGAGTTTATCGTCTTTTATTTTAAGCGAATAATTAGCACATGATATGCTCACAAATAATAATGCAATAAATAAAACTTTTCTCATAATATTATTATAATAATTTCTATAACTCTTGCAACTATATATTTATAAATTTACTTCTATAATATCAGATATTAAATTGAAATATTTATTTGTTAATTTTTTTATATGTTCTCTCGCATTAATTTGAACATAGCCGTCATATTTTTTTATCATATCTATATCATTGTTAGAATCTCCAGCTACTAATATTTGTTCTATATTTTTATCTTTTAGAATATTTTCTAAATTTTTTATTCCTGTAGCTTTGCTGATATTTGCTTTTACTATATCTATAGCTGTGATATTACCATAAGCTATTACTGTATTAAATTTGTTATTTATTTCATTTTGTATAATTTCTGTTTTATTTACATCTGGGCTTATTTTGTTTATTTGGGTAATGCTTTTTATATTTTGTACATCTTCTATTTTTATTTTTTTATCTACTTTAAAAGGTAAATTATGCTCTCCCTTTTTAGGTATTATAGATAAAATTTCATTTTCATTTGCAATTTCAACACTTCCTTCATAAGCATTATACAAAAAATTAATAACTTCCATAGCATCATTTTTGTCTATCTCTTCTTTTAAGATTATGTTGCTATTTTTGTCCATAATTAAAGCACCATTATTAGCTATTATATAATCAAACTCTATATTGTTATTATGAGTTTGTTCTAATATTGAAAATTTATTTCTGCCTGTAGCAATTACAAATATATTTCCTTTTTCTCTCCATTTTTTTATAGCATTAATTACTTTATTATCTACAATACGATTAATAGCTAAAGTCATATCATAATCGCTAACAAATAATTTCATTTTTTATTCTCCAATAATCTTGATGAGCACTCTTTTATTTCTCATGCCGTCATATTCACCGTAAAAAACCTGCTCCCAAGTACCAAAATCTAATTTGCCATTAGTAACAGCCACAACAACCTCTCTGCCCATAATCTGTCTTTTTAAATGAGCGTCAGCATTATCTTCGTATCCATTATGCCTATATTGATTATGAGGTTTCTCTGGAGCCAATTTCTCAAGCCAAACTTCAAAATCATTATGAAGCCCACCCTCATCATCATTAATAAATACACTAGCAGTAATATTCATAGCATTGCATAAAATCAATCCCTCTTTTATGCCGCTTTCATCTAAGCACTTTTGTACTTCATTAGTGATATTAATATATCCTCTTCTCTTTGGATAATTTATTTCTAAAACCTTTCTATATGATTTCATTTTGCATAAACTCTTTATTATTTTTTTATTTAAATAAAATTATATCAAAATAAGTCCCATTTGTCAAAAATATTTTTGTTGGTTTTATTGTTGAAATAATTTTTTTATATGATATAATAAATATTCAAATTATAATAAAAATGGGAGTGTATATGCCTTCAGGAAGAAAAAGACTTCGTCAAAAGATGGCTACGCATAAACGCAAAAAACGTTTACGCAAAAATAGGCATAAAAAGAAATAATAACTTTTCATCTCTTTATTTAGAGTTGTTAAATGCAAAAGGACGAGATAAAAACCGTTATAGAAGTATGTGTAGGGCTTCATTGTTCTATGAAGGGGTCGTATGCTCTTTTGGAATCAATTAGAGCCCATTATGATTTGAAAATCGGCATTCCTTCTTATGACGGTATGCTCCTTAAAGAGGTGGAATGTATGCATAATTGTAATAATGCCATTTCTGTTTTAATTAACGGCATAGAATGCAATGATTCTTCTTTTGGCAGCGTTATTAAGTATATAGAAGCTGTACATGTTAAAGTAAGATGAAAAAATTTATTCTATATAATGATTATGCTACAAAAAATATCAAAGATTATAAAGACAATTTCGGTGATTATCTCTACACCACTATAAATGAATATGATGCTTTGCTTAATAACTTAAAAGTTGCTAACATATTCACAAGAGATATATATAAAAAATCTTTATATAGTATTCTATCTGATAAAAATAATAATTATAATCAATCTTTAATTATAAATGCCTATTCTTTTGACTATTTGGTATTTAAAGACAAATTCTTTATAAATAACAATCCTCATCTTATTTTAGATTCTGCTATATTAATTGCCAAAATTTTAAATATAAAAAACATAGATATTTTAATTAGAAGCTATTATGATAAGGAAATATTAATCAATGCAATAGTAGAGGCAGAAGATTTATACAAAATTGAAAGCGAAATAACTATAAATATCTATGATGAAAATAACTATAGAGAAAATATAAGTATTTATTTTCTTGAAAGACAAAAATATGTATTAGATTTAGAAACTGTTATACAATTTGGATATTTTGCTCATATGGGATTAGAAAATTTCTCTAAGTATGGAAATGATGATAATAAAGGCACATGTTTAATTTCTTTTTCTGGAGATATACCAAATGTAGATTTATATGAATTTCAATTTGGTTCTTCATTTAATGAAATAATAAAAAAGAGCGGATATATTTCTTATAACAATGATATAAAATGCATATTTACTAATGGTTTTCTAAACTCACCTACTACTTTAGAGAGTTTAAGCAGTAAGAGTTTATCATATGATGATATAAATATTGGAAATGGGGGGATATGTTTTATAGCAGAGAATAGATGTATGCTTAGAGTTGTTATGAAGATTATTCAGTTTGCTAAGAGTATTTCTTGTACAAACTGTATGCCTTGTAATTATGGTTTTAATTTATGCGAATATTATTTAAACAAAATTATATTAGGAAAATCTAATAGTAATGATTATAAGAATTTAGTGAATACTGTAGAGATGATTATTAAAGGCTCTTCTTGTTTATATATATATAATATAGCAAAATGCATAATAGACACTATAAAAATGTTTGAATATGAGTTTATATATGCTTTAGAAAAAAAGATAACTCTTTATAGTTTTATTAATAAATAAGGTAATTATAAATATATTATGATAGTAAGATTTAATTTTAATGGACGAGAGATATCATCACAAAGCGGATATACAATATTAAAAGCTTTATCATATATTGGCATAGATATAGCGCATTTATGTTATTATAAATTGGATAGAATAAAAGGTTTTGAAGAAGATAGTGAAAATGATTTACTTAGATGCAAACTTTGTTTGGTCAAAGTGAAAAAGAAAAATGAAGATGAATATAGTTTTAAGTATGCTTGTAATGAGGTAATTGAAAATGGAATGGAGGTTATAAGCAATGATGAAGAGGTTATCGAATATAGAAAATCTTTGCTTAGGGCTATACTTTATATGCATAAACCATTTTGTGATAAATGCAGTAGTTATTACAATTGCAGATTAAAAAAATATATAGACTTTTATCAATTAAAAATAGAAAGATTTGACGGAGATAATGATTCAAAATTAAAAGATATAAAAAATATTGTAGATGGTTTAAATTTAGATAAAAATATAAAAATTGATTATGATAAATGCATTAATTGCGGAGTTTGTGATAGATATAAGATAATATCTGGTTATAAAAGTATGATAGTTGATTTATGTCCTACTAAGGTGTTTAGAGTTGATAGGAAAATTGATAATAACGATGAGCAAATTGAATATAAAAAAATAAACAGCTTTTGTATAGGATGCAACGAACTTTGCGAATGCAGTTATTTTTGTGATGATAAAAGGGTAATAGATATACAATCACCAGAATTAAAAAAATATGGTATATGCGATTTCGGAAGAAATATGCTTTATTATTCAGATAAAACTTTTGAATATCCTTTAATAAACGGCATAGAAGATGATTTTAACAGGGCTAAAGATCTATTTCATAAGTTTTTAGAAGAAACAAACAAAAAAGATGTTTTAGCAATTTCTTCCACTCTTTATCCTATTGAAGATTTGGAAGCTTTTAATGATTTTATATATTCACTAGGCATTACAAACTTTATATATAAAAAAAATATAATGAGTACAAACTCAAATGTTGTTAGGGAAAACTATACTAATATTAATAAATATTCGTTGAAGAATTACAAATATACTTTAACTGAAACAGATAAAATTTTTAATAAGTTTATAATATTAGAAGACCCTTTATTTGAAATGGATAATATGATGGATTTTATACAGCAAAACAGAAGAAATTATATAGTATTTACTTCTTATCAATCTATTTTAGCATATAATTCTTATTTAGCTTTTCCTATTGCGGGATTTGGAGAGTTTGATGGTGAGTATATAGATTCACATGGTAAGAATAAATATATTAAAAGTTTTTTAGAAAAAAATAAAAATAGATTAGAGTTCAAGAATTTAATAAAATATTTGTATTTGTAAAAAAATATTATATAATATATATGTGGGTTTATGATTGAGCTTTGTTATATAAAGGAGTTTATTAATGGTAAATTCGAGATATAATATACTCTCTAATCTTAAAGATAAAACTTATGATCTTTTAATTATAGGCGGCGGGGTAATAGGTGCTACCATCGCCATGAAAACAGCAAGAGTAGGTATTTCGACTCTTCTCGTAGAAAAACATGATTTCTCCTTTGGCTCATCTTCCAGAACTTCAAAAATGCTCACAGGCGGCTTTACTGATTTGACTGCCCATAACTTTATATCTACAGTTTTTAAAGTTAGAGAGAGAAATAATCTTATAAACAAATCTTCTGCTTCTGACTTTGGAATATTATATCCTATATATTTTAGCGGCGGTCAGAATGCTAATTCTGGTTTAATAAGAAATGAATTAAAAGCTAATATATATGATTTGATGTCAATTTTTGGAAAAACTAAAAAACATAAATCTCATAGCAGAAACTCTGTATTAGAAACTTTGCCTGATTTGAATAATAATGATGTAATAGGAGCTACAGAGTTCTTTGAAGGCAAAATAGATGACAGCAGATATGTTTTAGAATTATTACTAAAAGCTAAAGAATATGGTGCTGATATACTTAATTATGCCGAAGTAAAAGCTTTTGATTATGATGAAAATAAAATTAATAGAACTATACTTTCAGATAAAATAAAAGGCAGGATTTATGAAATAAGCGCTAAAAAAATATTAGTTGCAGCCGGAGCTTGGGGAGACAGTATAGTATCCATGCTTCCAAAATCTAATTTTACAGATAAAGTAAAATATGTAAAAGCTACTAATTTTATAGTTGATAGCAATATTATTCATATAAATAAATCTGTTGTCTTACCAAAAATAAAAGACAGACCTAATGTTTTCTTAACAAAGTGGAAAGATATGACAATAATAGGTCCTGTTGTAAAAAAGTATACAGGTAATTTAGATTGTATATATTCAACAAGCGATGAGATAGAATATTTACTTGATATTTATAATACTTATTTTGGCTCTATAGTTAATAAAAATCATATAGTTACTTCGCAATCTGGAATGATGACTCTTAATCCTATGGATATGAAAATACATTCGCATCCTATTTATGATTTATTTATGGTTGAGGGTGGAAGCTTTACTATGTCTTCTCATCTTGCCATTAAAACTTTACTTAGAATGTATGGTAAGCCTCATAAATGGTTTAGCGTTAAAAAATTCATGAATAACAGAATAGATAAAGCAGTAGATTGGGTGTTAAATAAAGATACTGTTAAGTTTTTAATGGATTATTTCGGCTCTGTAGATATGGTGTTAAGATTAAACGAATTCTGTAAAGACGATTCTTCTTTGCTTATTTCTGTTGGTCTTGATAATAGAATACCGAGAGGGTTAATAAAATATTTTATTGAAGTAGAATATGCACTTCATTTAGATGATATAATGATAAGAAGATTGAGATTTATACTTACCGAAAATGATTGCGGGACATTATTAGCAGAACATATTGCTCAAGAGATGGCTTATATTTTAGGTTGGGATAGCAAAAAGGTAGAATACGAAATAAAAAGATATAGAACAGAGATAAAAAGAAATAGGGTTTCTTTGTATTAAAACTATCTTTTGTAAAGAATATTTACTTTTATGGCTAATTTTTAGTTATTATACATAGTCGTATGTATAAAATGTATTATAAATACATATAATTTAGCATATTTTAGTAAAAAAATAGTAAATTTATTGTAAAAAATATTGATAATTATCCTTAAATTTGTTATATTATAATTGTAAAGATAATTTACAATCACTTTTTAAGGAGTTATTTATGACTAAATTTTTAACTTTATTAATTTCATTGACTATTTTTGCTAGCTCTAGTTTATTTGCTGATTGGGTAGTACCTGCTTCTTCATTACCACAAAAATCAAGAGCATTCATACAGAGAGTTTATCCTAATGCTCAGATATGGAAAGTTGAGAGAGATGGAGGAAAATTTGAAGTAAAACTTTCTAACGGTGCTTCTATTGATTTCTTAGCTAATGGAAACTGGCAAAGTATAGACGGCGAGTATAACGGAGTTCCTTTTTCTGCTTTACCTGCTGCTGTAAGCGGTGCTGTAAAAAAAGCATATCCTCAAGCTATGGTAATAGACGTTGAGAAAGAATGGGGCAATTACAAAGTAAAATTAAACAATATGATGGAATTATTTATATCTTCAAATGGACAGCTTATGGGACAGAAGTTTGATGATTAAGAATATTGAATTTACTAAAAAGCCTCAAATTGTACTAGGATTTGAGGCTTTTATTATTTCAAAAAATATTAGATATGTTTAAAAAGCTACTGACAAGAATTAATTAAAAAATTTTTTAATGATAATATATTATCAACTTTTTCCCGCCGCAAAAAGTGCAAGTATTTTAACTTCATATATTATTAATATATATTAAATATAATGTAACTTTATATTTAAAATTTTAGCTATATTCAAAAATTAGCTCATATTAAAATAAACCTGTAATCTTGCCGTTTTCATCTATATCTATATTGCATGCTGCAGGCACTTTTGGAAGACCTGGCATATCAATAATTCCGCCTGCCATAGCAATTATAAAACCAGCACCTGAAGCAAGTTTTATTTCATCAATATTTAAAGTATAACCTTTAGGAGCATTTAAAAGTGCTGGGTTATCTGATATTGACTTTTGTGTTTTTGACATACATATAGGCAAGTCTCCAAAGCCAATAGATTCTATTTTTTTCATCATTTTATTAGCTTTATTAGAGAATTTTACCTCTCCTGCTCCGTATATTTCTTTACATATATATTCAATCTTTTCTTTTATAGGTTTATCTAAATTGTATAATGGCTTATAATTTGATTCTTCAGAAGTTACTTTTACAACCTTTTTTGCTAAATCTTCTCCGCCTTCTCCGCCATGCTCCCAAACCTCACATAATGAAATATCAACACCCATATCTTCACAATGTTTTTTAATTAATTCTACTTCTTTATCAGTATCAGAAACAAATTTATTAATAGCAACAACCACAGGTACATTATATTTTTTCATGTTTTCAATATGCTTGTCTAAATTTTCAAAACCTTTATTCAAAGCATTTAAATCTTCTTTGTTTAGTTCTAAAGCACCTCCATGATGTTTTAAAGCTCTTATAGTAGCAACCAACACTATACAATTAGGCTTAAGTCCAGCAACACGGCATTTAATATCAAGAAACTTCTCAGCTCCTAAATCTGCAGCAAAACCAGCCTCTGTAATAGTGTAATCAGAAAGTTTCAAAGCCAATTTTGTAGCAAGTATTGAGTTACAGCCATGAGCAATATTAGCAAAAGGTCCTCCATGAACTATAGCAGGAGTATTCTCAAGAGTCTGAACTAAATTGGGTTTTATGGCATCTTTAAGCAAAGCACAAGCAGCACCTTCAACTTTTAAATCTTTTACTTTTAGAGGATTATCATTAACATCATAAGCAAATACAATATTTCCTATTCTCTCTTTCAAATCCATTAAAGAATTAGACAAACAAAGTATAGCCATAATCTCTGAAGCAACAGTTATTTGAAAAGATGATTGTCTTGCAACTCCGTTCTCGCTTCCGCCAAGCCCTATAACAATATCCCTTAAAGCCCTATCATTCATATCAACAACTCTTTTAAATATTATCTTGTTAGTATCAATTTTTAATTCATTGCCTTGTTTAATATGATTATCAATACAAGCTGATATTAAATTGTGAGCAGAACCTATAGCATGGAAATCACCATTAAAATGCAAATTAATATCTTCCATAGGAACAATTTGAGCATAACCTCCCCCGCAAGCTCCGCCTTTAATTCCAAATACAGGACCAAGTGAAGGCTCTCTTAAAGCAGCAACTGCATTTTTACCTATTTTGTTTAGTCCCTGTGTTAGACCTATTGTAACAGTGGATTTTCCTTCCCCTGCTGGTGTTGGAGTTATTGCTGTTACTAACACCAATTTACCGTCTTTTTTATCTTTTAATTTATTTAAAACTGATAATTCTATCTTTGCTTTATATTTACCGTAAACCTCATAATCTTCATCTGTGAGATTAAGCATTTTAGCTATTTCATCTATTCTTTTTAATTTGCATTCTTGTGCTATTTGTATATCTGTTTTCATAAATGTGACTCCTAAGCAATAAATTATTTATAGATTTTAGACTATTATAAAGTATTTAAAATATTATAAAATAGATTTAAAAATTATTATACAATAAAATAGTAAAATTTTTTAAGTTTGTCAACTGCGAGCCGCAGCACCTATACGCACGGTATTGCCTACATTTATTCAATACACTCTATACGTGCGGTTTAATTGCTTATTATTACACAAAAATAAGAGTTTATTTTAGATATAAAGCATATTTAATAACATATTATAAGTTTTTATATCCTTAATAAATTATGGTTCTATTTTCAAATAAATAAAAATTGACAAATTATAATTGTTTAGGTATATACTAAAATATTTTAATTTATCTCATAATTCTCTATATAAATCTTTACTTCTTTGCTGCCATTAAATCTATTAATTTTTATCTTGTATGAAATATTTATAAAATTTGATGCTTCCAATTTAGAGCATTCTTCTTCTGATGAACTCCAAATTATGGCACTAACTTTGCTGCTGTTTTTTTGTAATTGCAGCTTTAAATGAATCTTATTATTTTTGTTTATTTTTTCTATAGAGTTTATAGTAACCCTATTTGTAAGAAACACAGGCTCTTCATTAGCAAAACCATAAGGCTCAAATAATTCTAAATATTCGGCAAATTGCATATTAATATCTTTAAAATCTAATTCCAAATCATAAGTTTTTTCATCTTTTGAGGTGTTAAAATTTTCTTCCGAAGCATATTTAATAATTTTTTTAGCAAACTTTTCAAAATTATTTACACTCACAGTAAACCCAGCAGCATTTTTATGCCCACCAAACTTATCTAAATAAACACTTGAATACTCAAGCATATCGCGTGCATTATCATCGCCCCTGCTTCTAATACTTCCCGTACAAACTCCATCTTCTTTAGACTCATAAAGTATAACAGCAGTCTTTCCATATTGACTTAAAACCTTGCCAGCTATAAGCCCAGTTAAACCTCTATCTATTAAATCGCTCTTTACTATTATAATAGGGTAGGACATGCAATTATTATCTCTTATATATTCGCACACTATATTAAAATTACTTTCTGTAAGAGATTTTCTTGTTTCGTTTAAATTATAAACTTCTTCAGATAATTGAAAAGCCTCTTCTCTGGTTTCAGAAGTTAAAAGCCTTAAAGCATATTCAGGCTTTCCCATTCTTCCAGCAGCATTGATAAAAGGAGCAAGCCTCCAACTTACAGCCTGAGTATCAACTTTAGTGTTTAGTAATTTTATTCTCTCTAATATAACATTGTATCTTATATGATTAGGCTTTTCTAATTCTGCCAAAGCACATTTTATATAAGCCCTATTCTCTTCAATAAGCGGCACAACATCGGCAACTGTTCCAAACAATACTAATATAGATTCTCTTTTTATATAGTTTTGCAATTGCTTTTGACTTAAATAATACATTCTTCTAAAAATTTCCATTTTTATTATTAAGTCTCTATAGAGAATATTATCATACTTATATATATTAACTTTAAGAAGCAAAGCAAACTCATCTAATGTATTAACTGACTTGATATTAACCCCGCCATAATTAGCACCCAACTGAAGTAAATCATAAACATTATCATATTCAGGCAAATATAGTTCATATTTTTCATATAGTCTAAGAAGTTTTTTAAGCCTAATCTCTCCGCCTGTAAGAACCAATACAACATTCTCTCCCTCAAACATATAACTACCCAACTCTTCTAAAACTTCATCTTCTGATAAAAACTCTTCATAATAATCTAAATAAATTGATTTATAAGCATTTTCATTATTTACAAGCTCAAAGCCAAATACATCATCACTATAAACAAAATTAGTAGCCTTTAATGCTCTTATTCTTTTTAATCTATCAGTATTTTTATCTATCTCATAATCTAATATAATAATGTCTTTGTTATAAAGTTTAGTATAAGAAAAAACAAATGCCTGCATAAGCTTAAATGCAACAGCACATCCAGAAAAATTTTTAGAAACAAAACCAGTATTTGAAAGCTTAGGATTAAATATTAAATAGGCATTAGGTAGTATTTCAGGTATATCATGATGGTCTGTTACTATAATATCTATAGAATGCTCCCTCGCAAACTCAACTTCTTCAACATTTGATATGCCGCAATCAACTGTGATAATTAAACTTACCCCAGAATTAGCATACTCTTCAATAACATCTTTTGAAAGCCCATAACCCACTTCATGATTAGGCACAAATGCTTCAACATTTTTTGTAACAGCCTTAAGAGTATTATATATTATAGAAGCAGCAGTAACACCGTCAGCATCTTTATCGCCATATATCAATATTTTTTCATTATACTCTATAGCCTCTTTTAGCCTATCTACAAAAGCATTCATATCCCTAATATTAAATGGATTAGAAAGCGAATATATATCCTGAAAGAAAAAATCAAAAATATCCTCTTTTGAAACTATACCCCTTAATTTTAACAGCTCTTTTATAATAGGATTTAAATTATCTATGTCAATTTTTTGCATAAAAGCCTTTATTAATTAATATTTATAAATTACAACAACAAGTATATTTTATTTGTTTCAATGTTTCAAGTATAATTTAAGCCTCATTTTCTTTAGCAGCAGAATGACTAGCTATATTAGCATCTTTCTTCCAATGTCCTGTGAAATAATAAATAAGTATAAGAGACATACTAATAAAGTTGACAATAGCCATAGTAGTCCATACTCCCCACAAACCCATTTTAGTAGATAAAAAATGTGCAAGAGGAATTCTTATAAGTATATGAGCAACAAAAGCAAATATCATAAGTATAAAAGTTTTGCCAGCCCCATTAATAACACCATTAGTGGCAAACATTACTGAAAGCATAATTATAGAAGGCATAACCACATATATATAACTTTTTGTATATTTTAATACACTCATATCTGAAGTAAATAATCTCACTATAAGCTCTGGAAATAATACAGAAAAAAGCGCCATAAATGTAGAAAGACCTATTCCTATTTTAAGTCCAGCTTTATATATCTCTTTTACTCTATCCATTCTATTAGCACCAATATTTTGAGCAACCATAGTGGCAATACCAGCAGATAAAGCTAAAAGCGGTAAAAATGATAAAGAGTCCACCCTCATAGATACAGCAACAGAAGCAGAAGCCTCCTCTCCATAAGTGTTAATAATTCTATTTAAAAATAACCAACTAATTGAAATTATTAATTGCATAGCAGCAAAAGGCAAACCTATCTTAAACATTAACTTAGTAATATGAGCATCAAAAACAACTCTAAAAGGATTAGCACGTACTATACTATCTTTAATTTTTAAATATATCATACTAACAGCAACAGATATAAATTGAGAAAACACAGTGGCATAAGCAGCCCCATCTAATCCCATAGCAGGAAAACCAAATAATCCCTTTATCATAATAGGGTCTAATATCACGTTAATAACAGAAGCTATAGTTAAAAATATAAGAGGCCTTACAGTATCTCCTATCCCTCTAAGCAAAGCAGATATTAAAAAATAATAGAATAAAAATGGAAATCCTATCATGCTAATTCTAAAGTAACTAACAGAATATTCCATTATACTGTCAGCCGCATTTAAAAATTTCATTAATATAGGCGCAAATAAATATCCCAATATAGCCAAAGCCAAAGAAAGTATTACGCTCATAGTAGTAGAAACCCTAGAAATATAAAGCACAGAATCCTTATCATTAGCACCAAAATATTGACCAATCAAAACATTTGAAGCAACAGTAACACCAGAAGCTATAGCCTGAAGTATTAATATTATAGGAAAGCTCACAGCAATGGCACCAAGCCCTTTAGGACCTATCATCTGACCTATCCAAATTGTATCAACTATATTGTAGGCTATATTTAAAAGGTTACCGAGTATCATAGGCACTACCAAGTTAATAAGCCCTCTGTTTACATTCCCTTCTGTAAGCTCTAACATCTTATTTTTTTTCATAATTTTCCTCATTATTATTAATCATTATTAATTTTTAATTATTATTTTTTTGATAGTAATATTTTTTATTTCATCAAAGTTTTGTAGTTTCGACAAAAAATAAAATATACGTATAAACAATGCTTGAACAATTACAGTTTCTTTTTTGCTTGCGTTTTAAAAGCTTTATGTAAAAAAGCTTAATACAATTAGATAAAATAAAAATATTCAGATAAACAGTAGAAAATATTATATCTACAAAAAAATAATGTCAATATAGAAAAACTATATTTTTTATATAGTTAATCGATAAATAAAAAATATAATATAATGTTTTTAAATAAATGAATAGTAAGCGCATCATTGACAAAAATATGTAATAATATATATTTTACGCTATGAAAAAATATGTACTTATTTTCTTAATATTTTCTATATCTGTATTACACGGTCAGCTTCAAATATTCAAACCATTTAGAAAATTAAATACAATAAATACAGAGAAATTTGAAATAATATTTCCTATTGAGTCAAGAAGAAGTGCCGAAAAATTAGCTTCTATTGCTGATGATATTTATGAAGAGTATTCTAAAATATTAAACAGCAAAGTATACGGTAAAATACCAGTAGTTATCACCCCTGATATAAATTTATTTAATTCTGTAGCAGTACCTGTTCCATATCCCAGAATAATATTATTTGACACAGCGGAATCTGGAGAGCTTACTATAGATGAAGATAATTTTAGAGGCACATTTATACATGAGCTTGTACATTTACTTAGCTTAAACTCTGAAAAAGCTGGTATTCAAACAAGAATTTTCGGCAGTTGGGCTTCACTTGTTTTTATAAATACACCTGGGTTTATGCTTGAAGGTGTTACTGTGAGTATGGAGAGCTATAAAGGCTTTGGTAGAGCCAATGACCCATTAGTAAAACAGAGATTAAGACAAGATATATACGAGGGCAAGTTTAAAACACCTATGCAGGCTAGTGATCTTTGGAGAAAACGTCCAGGTGGAACTGTATATTATGAATATGGGGGGCTTTTCTCAAAGTATTTGCAAGAGCGTTTTGGAATGGATAAGTATAATGAACTTTGGGACGCTATGAGGCATAAATTTTCTTTTTCCTTTAACGTATATAATGCTGGGTTTTATGGAGCTTTTAAAAAGGTTTATAATATAGATTTTCTTGATGTGTGGGGTGAGTTTCAAAATTATATTATGATTAAAAATATTAACCCAAGTGAAGCTCTTAGGGTTAATGATAAAGAAACATACATTGAAGATATAGATTCTTATGATGATACGCTTTATTATATAGATTCTAATCTTGGTGCTTTATATTCATACAAAAAAACAAGGAACAATGAAAACAATAAAAAAGATTTAAAATTTGAATTTCTAATAGATAAAAGCTCTGAGAGTTTGGATATTTCTGCAGATGGAAAAAGAGCAGTGATTGTATCTTATACTTATAATGCTGGGCTTTATAGATATATAGTAAAAGAATATGATTTAGAAGCAAAAAAAAGAACAAAAAGAAAATGGTATGATTTGCAATATGCTAACTTTTTTAGAGGCGGCATAATAGGTATAGGTAAAGATTTGCATAATACTACTTTTATTTATATTGATGAAAATAATAACAGAGAAGTATTGCTTGAGCCTAATGATAGCATTACTTATACTTCTCCTACAGTAATAGATGATAATACAGTAGCTTTGATAGTAATAGATAAAGGTGTTAAACATATAGCTATTTATGATTATAATAATAAAACTCTTAAATATGTTAATACACAAGATAATACTCTTAATTATGTTCGTTATTTAAGATACTCAAATAACAGGCTTTTATTTTCTTATAATAATGATGATAGTTTTTATAGGTTAGGGGAATTAGATTTAAATGCTAATAGAATAAGATTATACAATAAAAACTATTCTGGTGGTGTATTATCATCTGTTAATGTTTTAGAAAATGGTGAGAATGTTGTTTATTATAAAGGCAGATTTTCTGAATATGATAGATTAATGATTGAAGATACTACTATTAATCCAGAAACAAAAAATATAACTCTAATAGATAAAACAATAGAAAAGTATAATTTTACTCCTCAAATGGAATTAGGAAAACATAATCCTTTTAAATATATTAAACCTTGGTCTTTATGGTTTCCTTTCCCATTATTTAATGATACATTTCAATATTTCTTTAATGGTATAGGATTAGCTACTGCGGTATCTTCTGTAGAGTTTGATAATCTTTCTATATTGATGATTGGCTATGATATACCTTCTCAATTTTTACAAACTCAATTAGATATGAGATTTTATGATTTACTTTATCCTATCAATTTTCAATTTGGAAGCGATATAGTTTATTCAACTTATAGCAAATATTGGAGAGTAAGCAGTGCTATTAATATGCAATTTAATCTTTTTACAGAGAGTGATAAGGTGTTGTTTTATATAGCTCCTACAATATCTACTGCATTATTTTCTGATACAATGTATTATAACAATCCTCTTTATTATCAAAGTGCTTTTAATTGGAAATTTTCTTCTTGGACTTTGAATACTACATTAGCTGCTATTTTTAGATTTAAATCTGCTTCTGATAAACCATATTTCGATGACTTAGTTCAAATTGCACTTTATCCTACTTATTCTGTTAGATATAATAAATTTGCTTTAGATTTTAAAACACAGTTTCAAACAAGGTATGCACCTATTAGAGCAAGTTTTTACGGCTCTTATGCATTTGATACTACTGCAGCATTTAATGGTGCTTCAAAGGTTTTCGGCGGAAGATATGTTGCAGCACCTAGTGAGTTTTATAATTATGTAAGCCAAGAGAAATACAGCGATAATTATTTTCTTGCTGGCGATATAGAGCTTTTTGGTTATTTGGATGCACAATTTAATTTGAGTCATTTATATTTTGAAAACTTCTTTGCTTCACTTTCTTATAGGGGAGCTTATTATTCTAAAGATTATATGCAGTCTGTAGCATTAAAAGTGGGATGTGATTTAAGCGTACTTGTTTTGCCGTATAATGTAGTTACTGGTCAGCCTTATATATCTTTAGCACTAAAAATGCCTGAAAGAATTAGTGATAACATATCTGTTAATGATTTATATATAAGTTTCGGCTATCAGTTTGCTTGGTAGATTATTATACCTATTTTTATAATTATTGGTAAGAATTAATCATGAAATGTTATGATATATTATGAAATAACTATATTTTGTCATGCAAGTTTTTGTTTTATTCAACTTTTTCCCGCCGCAAAAAGTTGCAAAAAGTGCAAATGTTTCAGCTATTTAGATAATCTTCGCAAAAGTGCAAAAAAAAATATATAATAATAAATTATATTTTTGAATATAATTAAGTATTACTTCATAAAAATGCAGTTCTTTTGGTTCTTTTATACCAATACCACAGGCACTTCCTTCGGTCGTAAAAGAACTGTGGGTGTGTACCCTAAGGGCACGCTTCGCAGGGAGTAGTCCCCACAAATAATTAAAATAAAAAAATATTATAAATATAATTCAGCTTTCAAACAAATATATCATTTACTAAAATAGCTTTCCAATTTATCTTCGTCTATGTTTAGAGAAATAAGTTTTTTGTTGCTTTTCTCGCCCTTTAATATTTCTACATCTTTTTTCTTTAAATTAAGTTCACTCGATAAAAAATCTATTATTGCCTTATTTGCTTTGCCGTCTATGGCTTTGGCAGATATTCTTATATAATATATTCCATTTTCTTTTTTAAAACTATTTGATTTGGCTGATGCTGTTACTTTTACTTCTATATTCATAATACTGATTTTCTAAACTTTTGGTATTGTAAATCTAAAACCAAGAAGCACTTCATTATATATTTTTGGATTTATGTCTATTAAAAATTTATATCCCACTTCCAAAGCAACCCAGCTTGTAATATGATAAACAAAACCAATACTCGCACCAAAAGCAAGAGCATCTTGACCAGTTTTAACTTGTTCAGTAATTTCTTGATTTATAACACTTCCAACAGAAAGTCCGAAATAAATAGAGAGTAGGGGATAATTTCTAAGTAAAATATCAGCTCTCGTGTCAAAGTCTAATTTTCTATCTGTAAAATAAAAGTTGAGGTCATAATAAAAACTTCCAAGTATATAATGCTGCCTATATGTATTATCAACCAAAATACTTTGAAGAAAAGAATATTCAAATTCAAATCTAAAAGGAGATACTCTATTTTTAGATGGCACTCTATAACCTAAAGAAAAACCTCCTCCAATAAAATTAGCGAAATTAATAGTTTCACTTCCAACATTATATGCTCTATTTATATCAAATGCATAATTAAATTTAGGAGTAATATATAATTCTGCAAATATTATTTGAGGCAATACTAAAAATAAAATGACAATATATTTTTTCATCATAATCCCCTAAAAATTTAATCTCATAGAAAGTAACACATCATGATTGAGATTAATAGCCGTATCAAGTAATAATCTATATCCAATATCTAAAGTAATTGTTGGATTTAAATGAAAACCAAAATTAATATTAGGTCCATACAAAAAAACAAAATTATCATTATAAGAATAATTTTTTACAAGCCCAAACTTTTCATTGAAAGAAGATGATAAACTATAATCAATATTTCCTCCCAAAGAAAAACCTAAAGATATAGTCATTATATGCCTTTTACCGTTTCTATATATATTATTTTCTTCCCCATCATAATTAATATAAATTAAGTTAATATCATAATAAGCATTAAAAAGCATGCTATGTATATTAATATTGTCTATATTGTTTGGATAATTATTAACTTCTAATCCATTTTTGTATAAATATTCAAACTCAACTCTTATAGGAGAATATTTTGAAAGTATATTAAAATTATAACCAACGCTTGCTCCAGCCCCAACAAACATATTATTATTGCCTTTTATAGAATAAATAAATTTTGGGGATATATAAACGCCATTTTGAAAAGAGTATGATATATTAGCAAATGATAAACATATTACTATAATTATTAATATTTTTTTTATCATAATTTTTCCTTATTTTACTTATAACAAAACTAAAATAAAACTCCAATAGCAATTCTCGGAAGCGGTATAAACCTAAGCAAATATGTATATGATAAACCTATATCAAGCAAAGATATATCTATAAATGGTCTCACCCCTGTATCAATTCCCATTGACCTCGATAAATCTATCCTAAACCCCATCTCTCCTGCAATAAAAGCATCAAAATATATTCTATCTTTATTTATTTTATTTGCTACTCCAGCTTCATTTGTAGAGTATTCTTTAATTTTCGCTATATGAAGTGTGGCTCCTACTTTAGGCATTAAAAAGAAACCAGAAGCTCTATTTCTTTTGTTAAAATAAAACCTCATTCCAACAGATAAAGGTATTGAATATGTTTCAGTGAACTGTGGGTTAGTAACATTAGTCATAAAACTGCTTGCTATATAATTACCTAAATCTATATCAAGTTCCATTTTATTCATTATTCTGTATGTATAAGTTAATCTAAAACCAAATTTACCTTCAAAGTTTTGCTGTTTGGCATTTTTTACTATTTGAAATGGCAGGCTAAATAAAAGCGGTCTTGTTGTTGTTATAAATAAAGTTGTTCCGAAATCTATACCAAGAGAATGTCTATGCGATTTTAATCCATTTTCAAATAATAGTATTTCAGCATTTTTATCGTTAGTTAATGTCAGATATGAAGGAATTTTGTCTGAAGGTACTATATCTATAACATCATAATTCATTATAAAATCGGATTGAGCAAAGATTGTGCTGTTATATAAAAATAAAAAACATATTAATAATTTTTTTATCATTATAAGTCCTTAAAACCGTATGGTTAAGCCAATTCTTGGAAATATGGATAGTTTAAGCGATGTTACAAAATCAATTGCAGCAGGAAAAGTTTCCCACAGCGGTAAAAATTTTGTAATATCAACAAATCCGCTTCCAAAAAAACCAATACCCTCCCTAACATCTCCATAAACTCCAGACATGGCCGAAGTAACATAATACCCAATTTCAAACAATGAAATATCTAAATAAGTGCGAACCTTCCAATCTTTTTTTGGAAATAAATCAATACTCCATCCAAGCTCGTATGATACGTAAAAAGTAGGGTCTATAGTAGAACGTTTAGTTTTGAAGCCTGTAAGTCCATTTTGAGTTTCTATATCATATATCACAGTTTCAATTCCTAATCTGATAGTATTAACAAACTCCCCATTTTTACCCGATAAAAGTTTTACTCCTATTGTGATTGGAAGATAATAAAAACTTCCTTTAAAAACAGTATCTCCAGCTAACAAAGAAGCTATATCTCCTATATTTCCAGGTAGGTTTGGTACTTGAGCATGGTTAGTAGCTAATGTTAGGGCATTTTCCGGAGTAATTGTTAATGCGTATTCTAAGTGCTGAAGCCCTGCTGAAATCTCTAAACCTATCCCTTTGTATAAATAAAATGTGTAAGATATATTTGGCACATACCAAAAACTACCCTCTGTATCTACATAATCAAAAAAAGTTAAATAATTATCAAAATTTATTTGTGCTATAGATGTAAATGTTTCAATATTATATAAAAGATTATCCGCCAAAGGAGGAAAAATAACAGAATAGCTTGGAATGGCATTTATGCTTATAGTTTGCCTTTTTTCTTTCCATTCATATTTATCATTATAAGAAAATGGGCATAATATATTTTGGCATGTCATTATTATGAAAGGAACATAAATAAATATACGAATAAAACTCTTTTTCATAAATATTATTAAGCATATTACCCCACTAAAAAATAATTGATAAATACACAACTTTTTATATAGGGTATTTTTGATAACTATTAGCATCTCCGCTGCCATTTAGTATATCAAGGTATTCCTGTATTTTTTCTTTTTCTTTGTCAGTAACATTAGCATTTTTTACAACATCATCAACCTTAGTATTTCCGTCTGTTGTCCCTATTCCTGTAATTACTCCTAATGCATTTTCTTCGCCAACTATGCCTATAATTCCATCTATAGCATTTTTTTCTTCTTCATTAACTTTTACAGTGTGAAGATTGCTTCCATCAGGTGCTACTATAATATAATCACCATTATTTTTATCATCTTTATATATTCCTCCAATACCAACTATAGTGCTATCTAACGTGTAGCTGCCTTCACCATTCCCGCCTGTTATAGTGATTGTATTGCCACTTACGCTAACACCGTCCCAGTTGCCGTTTGCTAATTTATTTAAAAAGAAATCATCACCGGGGCCTGTCTTAGTTAATGTTGTTTGTCTGCAAGATAATATTGCTGTTAAAATAAAAATTGAATAAAGTATTCTTTTTATTTTCATAATTGAATTAAACCTTAAAAATATATTTATCATAATAAATATACAATTTTTATAAATAAAAACAATATTTTAATATTATAATAATCGACTTTATGTATTAAAAAATTAATTTACATATTTTACACTTGACAGAAAATTTGAATTGGGGTAAAATTTGTAAAATAATAAAAAAATATTTTTAAGGTTTATAAAATTGTATTCACAAAAAAACAGCAAACATACTACATATATAGTTAATTATCAAGAAAGTTTTAAGAGAATTATTATAAATAAATATTATAAAATGAATAGATATTCTATAGATTTTTTTGTAGCAGGATATAAATATAATGATGGAAAGGATATTATAGAATTATTATCTAGAAATGAGCCTATTAATCTTATCAGGGAATATTTTATTGGTTATGACCCATTTGCTATAGCAGTTTATGATGAGAGATGCGAGATAAGGCTTGGATATGTTCCTAAAATAATAGCACCTCTTTTAACATACAAAATGGAAGATGAAAATTATAAGATAAGAGCTATAGTAAAAAATGTAAAATTAGAAGAGAGAGACGATTGTAAATTAGAAATAAGAGTTTTTATAGAGAGAGCTTTGAGAAAGGCTAATTAGAAGATTATTATGATTGGTAGAGTAGTAGTTAAAACAGAGTCTGATTTTAAAAAGATAAAAGATTTATATATTAAAGAGCCTTTTAAATATTCTATATATGTTCTTACTGGGAAAGAGAGATTATTTAAAAAGGCATTTATTACTTCTATGCATTCTCTTGTTTTTAAAGATGAGGGTGATAGCGAGATGAATTATAGTGTATTCTATGATAAGAATGATGCTGTAGGATATTCTCCTTTAGATGTAGCAGATACCCCTCCTTTCGGCTCTAATATTAGACTTGTTATTATATACAAATACAATAATTTTCAAGAGGATTTTTTAGAATATTGTATCAATCCTTCAAAATCTTCTATAATGATATTAGAAACAGAAAATAGTTTAGAAGAAGATGGAATATATAAATATTTTTCAAAAAAACAAAATGCAGATTATATTCATTTTATAGATTTTCCTATTCCAGATGAGAGGGATTTCCGCTCTCTAATTACGGCTTATATAAACAAAAATAATAAAAAAATTTCCAATGATGCTGTTGAATATATTATAAATAATATTAACTTAGATTATGATTCGCTTTATTCTGAATTGGATAAAATATGCAGTTATAATGATAAAGAATATTTAAATGTTGAAGATATAGCAGATTTTACTTATGTATCAAAAAATAGAAATATATTTGATTTTTTAGATTCAGTATTCGAAAGAGACAGAAAAAAATGTTTTTCTATTATGCATAGGTTAGATCAAGATGCTTCTAATTCACTTACCTTAATGATGAATAATTTTTTGGCATTATACTATATGAAGATATTTCCGCCTCAAACTACTCTAAACGATATTAGTAAACTAACTAAAATACCTTCATTTATATTAACAAAAAAGAAACCTGTATTAAAACTTTATTCATTAAATGAGATAGTAAATATAATTTCACAAATATCAAAACTAAATACATTAAGCGTTACAACCCCAAATAATATTTTTAAAGCACATTTTGAGCTTTTTTTATTTTCTATTACTAAATAATTAATATGCTTATATTAATTATTTTGCAGAAATAAAAAAAGAGATGCTACAATTTCGCAGCACCTCTTAAAAATAATACTTTTCATAAACCTTTTATATAATTAATCATCAAATTGTTGTCCCATTAACGATCCATCAGATGATATAAACATTTCCATCATATTATTGAGTTTTATTTTGTAATTTCCCCATTCTTTTTCTACACTTGTCATCATAGCCTGCGGGTATGTTTTTTTTACTGTATTAGCAACAGCTTGCGGTAATACGCTAAAAGGCACCCCATTATATTCGCCGTCTATGCTTACCCAATCTCCATTAGGCAAAAAATCCATATTAGCGCCGTTTGATAACTCAACATCAAACTTTCCGCCGTCTCTTTCTACTTTCCATATTTGAGCATTAGGATAGATTTTTTTGATAAATGTTGCCGCCTGTTTTGGTAGGGCAGAAACTGGAACTACCATATCAGCAAATAGAATTGATGTGGAAAAAATTGCTAATATTATTAGTGAAGATAATAATTTTTTTGTCATATTAAACTCCTCATAATAATCTGCTATTATATTTTATTATAAAGAATAATAGTAAATTATTTTTACAATATTAATATAAATAAAATTCTAATTTATGTCAATATATTTTATGATTTTATTCTGTTAAATCTACTTCTATGTTTGAAATTTTATTTATTATTTCATCATAACTCATCTTAGCAAGAGAACTGTCGCTTCCGCAGGCTATGTATAAATCATCAAACCTCTTCATACTTTTATCAACTAATACCGTAATACTTTTATCTATACCAAATGGGCATACGCCTCCAAAAGTGAATCCTGTTAAGTTAAAAGTGTCTTCTGCACTTGCAAAATTTGTTTTGCATCCAAAATATTCTTTAGTTTTTTTTGAAGATATTTTTTTATCACCTGATGCTATTAACATAAAAAAATCTTTTTTTACCGGTTTTAACAATATAGATTTAGCAACCTGACCTTTTTCTATATTTAAAGATTTAGCAGCATCTTCAACAGTTTTAGTAGCCCCCTTCTCTTCAAACTCTTTATGTTCTATGCCAAGTTCATTTAAAACTTTTAATACTTTTTCGCTAATCATAAATACATTCTCCATTTAATTTTGTTTATGCTCTTTTAAAAATAATCCTATCCCAAATAAAATTACTATTATTCCTATAAACTGATTAATACTAATACTCTCTTTTAATATAAAATAACCCAATATACAAGCCCCCACAGCTTCTCCTAATATAGTCATAGATACAACACTCGCAGAAAACCATTTTAAAAGCCACATAAATACCACATGTCCAAGCATTGTAGAGATTAAAGTTAAACCTAATATATTGAGCCAAGTATATAACGGATATCCAGTAAGAGGTGTATTAGTAAATATTACTACAAAAAATAAAAATACAGATGAAGCAAAATATGTTAAACCTGTGTATGTGAGAGCTGATAATCTTTTTCTTATATATTGCCCAAGTAAAAAGTTAGCACTAATGAGCCCTGCTGATATAAATGCTAAAACATCTCCAATTAATGCGGTAGTGCTTACTTGAAAATCTCCCCAGCCTATTATGACAGAACCTATTATAGCTATAATAAAACCAAGTATTGCTAATTTGGTATATCTTTCTTTAAAAATAAAATAACCTGCCACTATAGAAAATAATGGCTGAAGCGTTACTATTACAGTTGAGCTTGCAACGGAAGTATATTTTAAAGATTGAAACCATAATGAATAATGTCCTGCTAATGCTATGCCTGATATTAGTGATAATAGAAAATCTTTTTTGCTTATTTTTTTTAACTCTTCTAAATTTCTTATTAAGAGAATAGGCAAAATTATTATAAATGAAAATAATAGTCTATAAAATGCTGTTATTGAAGAGGGGGCATTCGCAAGCCTTGCAAATATTGCCGACATCGATAATGCTGTTACTCCAATAAGTAAAAATATACTTCTTCCCATTACTATAAAATTATATATTGATAATTTATTTTCTAAAAATTATAATATTTTTTTTGTATTTTTCAATAATTAAAATATTATAAATTGTATTATTATTAGATTGATTTTTTTACTTTATAGTGTATGATTTATATATAAAAATTTGTTTAAGAGTATAATTTGAAAGTTAGATTTTTAGGAAGCAGAGGCTCTATACCAACCCCGGGTACTAGTTTTAGCGAATACGGCGGAAATACGTCTTGCCTACAAGTTATTGATGATGAAGGGAATTATATTATTCTTGATGCTGGGAGCGGACTAAAAAATCTTGGATACTATGCTCTTAAAAGCGAAAAAAAAGAAAGTATTATTTTATTAACGCATTTCCATTGGGATCATATAATAGGCATACCTTTTTTTGCTCCGTTTTATTCTAATAAATATAGTTTTACAATTTATGGCCCTAAAGATAATCATGAAGAAATGTATGAAACAATCAATAATATATTAGCTAAAGATTATTTCCCTATCAATCTTGAGCAGTTTGGGGCTTCCATTAAATTTGAACCTTTCTATGAAGGAAAAAAAATAAATTACGGCAATATGACAGTAGAGGCTTTATGGGTTAATCACCCTTGCTATACTTTATCCTACAAAATAACTTCTAATGATAAAACAGTAGTTTATCTTACAGACCACGAACCTTATAAAAAACGCCTTCATATACAGCACCCGTCATTAGACCATTATAATAATAATGCTAATTTGCTTCATGCAAGACTTATAGATTATGTGAGAGGAGCTAATGTTTTAATTATAGAAGGGGAGTATACGAAAAGCGAATATATTAATGGGCATGTAGGTTGGGGGCATTCTACTTTAAATGATGCCATACAAGTTGGGCTTGATGCTGATGTATCTTATGTCATCATTCACCATCATAATCAAGACAGAACCGATGCACAGATAAAATTAATTTACAATAAACTTTTAGCTTTTTTAAGAAAAGAAGGTATAGATTTGCAATTAGCTTTTGCCAAAGAAGGTTCTTATATTATTATTTAAGTATTATATTATATTTAATACATATTTTTTAAATATAAAATTGTAGTATAGGCACTTTTGTAAAGCGTGCCCGTAGGGTGGCATCCCACTTCTTTTATTGGTATAAAAGAAGCTTATATCCTTCGGATACGCTTCACGAAGAACTACATTTTTATTATAAATTTTATAATTTAATTGTACATTAAAAGGCACTCTCCCCGCACTTCTAAGAAGTTATAATTAAAGCATAACATTACCGTGCGGCAAGGTGGTACAGCTCGTACGCGGGAAAAGTTGAATAAAAAACTTATATAAAAGATATCGCTATTTCAGAATATACTGAAAAATTTTAACCTTCTTTATTTTTATTATTTGCAGGGCTTTGCCCCCTGCGAAGCGTGCCCTTAGGGTAGCACACCAGTTCTTTTATTGGTATAAAAGAACCAAAAGAACTGCATTTAATTAAGTATAGCTTTTTATATATAACAAAATATAATTATTTATGTATAAAAAGTTTTAGAGCAGAGTTACTGTAAATTAATCTATTCCTAATATTTCTACACCATTCTTTTTTATTAAAACAGTATGTTCGAAGTGAGCAGCAAAAGAGTAGTCGGCAGTAGATATAGTCCAGCCGTCATTTTCTATCACATATTTATCAGAGCCTTCGGTTATCATCAATTCTAATGCCAAAACCATATTCTCTTCTAATTTTACATCATTATTTGGGTGATAAAAATTAAATATATATGGAGCTTCATGATACTCGTATCCTACACCATGCCCTGTAAGAGATTTTATTATACTATATCCATATTCATTTACCTTTCTTTCAACCTCTCGGCCGTATGTACTTAAAAGTATATTCGGTCTTAATTTATATATAGCATATTCCAATGATTCTTTGCAGGCTTTAATTAATTTGTATGCTTTTTTGTTGCTTGAATTTAATTGATTTCCTTTAACAACCATAGTTTTAGCACAGTCTGCATAGTAGCCGTTATATTTAACTCCTATATCAATGCATATAATGTCGCCTTGTACTAATATCTTTTTATTGGTTGGTCTGCCATGTGCTATTTCATTTCCTATAGATATGCTTGTAGAAAAACCATATTCCGGCACTTCCAAATTGGCAGGGTATGCTCCTTTGGATATAATAAACTTCTCAACATCTTTATCTATTTTTGAAGCTCTTGTTCCAGATAGGGAATATTTAAATGCTAAATCTATAGCCTCCTGTGCTATTTGAGCTGCTTTTCTAATATTTTCTATAGCTTTCTCATCTTTAATAGAAGGCTTCACAATATCTATTGTATTGCTTTTAATAAACATTATTTTTTGCCTTACTATTTTAATGATTTAGGTGTGAATATTCTTAAGAGTATAACCAAAATAATAGCACCTAAAATTGCAGACGATAAGTTAATGTTAATATAACTTACTATTTCAGTTAATCTTGGCAAATAATATGAGCCAAGCAAAGCTCCAATAGTAGCTATTATAAACATCATAACCCAACCGCCGAATACTTTTATATGCAAAACATTATAAAAAATTAAACTTATTACTACACCTATTAATATAAAAGCAGCCACTACTATCAAATATTCCATTTTCACCTCTATCGCTTATTTTGATTATTAATATCAGTTTGAAGAAAGTCCTATAAAGAAAGATTTTAAATCACTTTCTTCATTTTGTACTGGTATAAATATCATATGAGAGATATTTTCCCTATCCTTTTCATCAAATTTAATTTTTAATGATAATGATGAGAAAGGATCTGATACGTATAATGTTTTCTTAGATGATAAAATCTTTTTAAATAAAGCTTCATTTTCATCTATTTCTAACTTATTTTTAGTATCTTCTGTAAGGTTTTTAGAATCTGATATTTTGTATATACCATTCTCATCTTTAGTAAGCATCGCAGAATGCAATATATTAAGTCCGGATTTTTCTTTTATCCAATCAAGCATTTCATCTAAATTTTTGTTTATAAACTTCTCGCCTTTAATTGCTTTAAGAATATTTTTCCAATTAGAAGTCATATTATCTTTTACTTTCTCTTCAGCGTCTTTATAATCTTCCGGCATAGGCGGTCTTTTTTCTTCAGGGTCATATAATTCGCTGTCTATTAAGTCTTCTGTATCAAATACATCGTCTTCACTTGCTTTTTTTATTATTTCTCCGCTATCATAGTCTTGGGATTTATTAAATTCATTTTTATCATCATCAAGCAGAAAATCTTTATTAAGAGCAAGATTAAAAGAATCTAAAGAAGAGAAATAATCATCTTCTTTTTTACTAATTTCATCATCAATTATAGAGCCATGACTTATCAAAATATCCTCCTCATTATCAGAAATAATATCATCTATACCTCTTAAAATATTTTTTTCATCATATTCCTCATTATTTTCTTCTAATACATTATCTAATGTAGGTACATAATCTAATTCTTTATCTTCTTCAGATATATTATTTATATTATTATCTAAATTGTTTATATTTGGTATTAAATTATCCTCTTCTTCTAAATCTTCATCAATATTATCTATCTTAATAGCTTCATCTTCAATATTGTCTTCTATGTTTTCTAAGTCTTCAATATTATCTATGTTTAAATGTTCATTAGTATCATCAACATTATTAACATCATCAACTTTAATAGCTTCATCTTCAATATTGTCTTCTATGTTTTCTAAGCCTTCAATATTATCTATGTTTAAATGTTCATCAGTATCATCAACATTATTAACATCATCAACTTTAATAGCTTCATCTTCAATATTGTCTTCTATGTTTTCTAAGTCTTCAATATTATCTATGTTCAAATGCTCATCAGTATCATCAACATCATTAACATCATCAACTTTAATAGCTTCATCTTCAATATTATCTTCTATGTTTTCTAAGTCTTCAATATTATCTATGTTTAAATGCTCATCAGTATCATCAACATCATTAATATCATCAACTTTAATAGCCTCATCATTTATATTATCTTCTATATCTTCTAAATCTTTTATATTCAATGAATCTTCTTTGTTAATATTGTTTTCTGCTTTATCTATTTCATCTAAATTAGGCAGCTCTAATTTGCTTTTTTTATCAATATGTTTTTTATTTTTTGATTCTATTCTATTTAAATATTCTATATCTTCATTTAATGTATCTAAGTCATAATTAAAATCATCAAGATTATTATCATCATCATTAAAATCGTTATATTGTTCATATTCTAAATTATTATCATCTAAATATATATTGTCATCTTCTATATCAGAGGCGTTTTGCATTTGTAATTTTTTTCTTTCATATAGGGTGCTTGCTACTAAGAAAATTAAAGAAGAACTAAGTATAATAAGTAAAATATATTTTAAATATTTTTGTATTATAGGGACATCTAACTCTAATATACCTACATTAAAATTATATATATCTTTAACATTGCTGGAATGCAATATATATGAATAGGCACCTATATTTATTACTCCTGGATTATTCATATATTGATATAATGCATCTCTAGAAATGCTATTAATGTTTATAGAAGGGTTATAATATACTACACCATTAGGTATAAGCAAAAAGTTTAAATTATATGAAGTGTTTTCAAAAATCTTTTTAAATACACTTGCTACAATATATCCAACTTCTAAACCTTTTTCATTTTTTATAGGTTTTATAAAATAAACTCCATCAAAATCTTGGTCGAAGAAAGCCTTTTTATTATTTACTTTCAATGCATTTAAATTAATGCTTTTTCTATTGTCGGGAGAAGAGAATACAGCCTGACCATCAGAAAAATAAAGTCCCACAGTATCAAAAGCATAATTACCGCTTCTAAAAATAGATATAATTCTATTTTTTTCATCTTCATTCATTCCATTTAATACCACATTTTGAAGAAGTGAAGGGAAATTGTAACTTTCTATTATTTTATCTAATCTATTATCATAATCATTTATAAGGCTTAATATATTATTTTGACATATAAGAGATGTTCTATCAAGTTTTTTTGTATCTATGTCAAAAGCATCTTTTTTTAATCCAAATACAAAAGTAATAAATAAAGCAATGATTATAGCATTAAGCAAAATAGCTATATATACAAAAATAGAAATATTATTATGTCTATCAAACATAAAAAACCACCTATATTATTTTTTAGTTATACTTTTTTTAGCATCTTCTTCTGCTTTGCTTATTATTGAAGATAGCATCTTATCAAAAGCAGCAAATACATCTTCTGTTTTTTTAGTATCTATATTATTTTTTATTTTTTCTTTAGTATTATTTTCTATGCTATATGAATTATATATTTCCATGTTAACGTTATTGTTTTCTTCTATTGCTATTTCTTCTTCTATTGCTTCTTTTGCCTCTTCTATTTTTTCTAATTCTTCTACTTCTCTTATTTCTTCTATTTCTTCTTTTGGATTAAAAACGTTTTCACTGCTGTATTTGTCTTCATACGATAATGATAAATCACTTTTAATAATTTTTCTATCTCTTATATCTTCATCAATATTGTTAAAATAATCATTATTAGAATATTCATCATTTAAAGAATAATATTCATTTCTATTGTATTCATCATTTTCGGTTTCTTGATATTCTTCTGTGTTTTCAATTTCTTTATTTAAATTAGTTATTTCCTCATTATTATATAAATTAATATCATCTTTTTCAATGCTTTCTATTTTGTATCCATCATCATACTCATAATCTGTTTTATGAATTTCTTCCGCCTCATTATATTCTAATATATTATTTTCTTCTAATGGCTTATCTTCAACTTCTATAAATTCTCTCAAATCTGCATTTTTGTTGTTTTCTAATTCTCTATCAACTTCATTTTCTATATAGCTTAATGAATAAATATTATTTAGATTCTCTTCATTTTCTGCGCTGTTATCTTTTATTTCTTTTTTTATATTGTCATTTATTTCATTATAATCGTTGTTATTATTTATATCTTCCTTTTTATTAGGGTCATAACTATTAAATTTTATCATATTTACAATATTTGATATATCTTTTGTAATACTAAATTTATCTTCTTTATTATTTTCAAAATATTCTTCTGGTATTTTATAATGTAATTTTTCTATTATAGGCGGCATATCATCTATTGTTGTAGATTTAGGTATATCTGCCTTTACTATGCTTTCATCTATAAATAATTCATTTTCAGCTTTCACACTTTCTAAAAAATCTCTATTACTTTTAATTTGCATTAGGTATTTAAAGAAATTAATTATCCCTGTTAATATTAATTGGAATAACAATATAAGTAAAGCTGTAACGGCTAATACTATCAATTCAAAATAATTAGGGTACTCTTTTCCTATCATAGATACAGATAATGAATCATTAACTATGAAACTCGGCTGTTTTTTATAGTAAGCAAATCTATTAATAACGCTTGATACTTTTTCTATAGATTTTTCTCCCACAGATTCTCTTACATTATAAACTAAATCTCTGGAATCACTTATGTAAAGCCTTTTGTCTGCCACCTGATAATACATCGCTATATCAGAAACATAAGAGTAATCATTTCTTGTAGTAACGATAATTTCACCATTTTTATTTTTGATATATTCCATTATATAGAAAGCATTTTCATTTTCAGCATTTAATACTAAAGAGCCTTTATTCTTTACCTCTTTTAATAGATTATCTTGCAATTCTATAGGCCATGATTTGTGATTTGCCGAATATAAATTCAGCCTCATTTTACCGTCCATAGAAAAAACAGTCATACTTCTTAAATAAGGGTTTTCTAAAGTCATTTTATAATAATCATTTTTATATTTCTCTAATTCTGCTTTAGAATAATTTTTGTATGGGTTGTAATCTTTTAATATATCAGCAGTTTGATACATACTATATCCTACATAATCGGATATAGATTGTGTTATTAAGTTTACTTGATATTCTGAAACAGTATTTCTTTTTATTTTTAAGTTTGTAGCAAATTTATCCATCATTTCCATCATCATATCTAAATAATCATTAATCAATACAGATACTTTGCTATTTTGAGGCAATACTGTATTACTTGCTACTCTTGCAAACATAGCCACTATAAAAATCATTAAGAATGATATCATCAGACTAAGAAATGTTTTAATAATTTTTTGCTTTTTGTCATTATTCATAACTCTATACCCTTATCAACTATAGCTATATCTTTTTTATTATTATATTTTATCGGCTAAAGAGTATTTTACTTGAAAAATTTATTTAAAAAGGCAAGATAGGTTGTTTTATGTGTTTTTGTTATTGATTTTTACTTTTAATATAAAACTAAAATATTATTAAAATGTTTAGAAAATATATGCTTAGCTAAACAAAAAAATCTATATATTCTACTTGATTAAATTAGTATATTGTGATAAAATGTAATTTCTATAAAGTGTATTTAATTAAATTAATATAAATTTTTAGGAGAAAAATCAATGGAGCAACAGATTAGATTAGTAGAAGCAAAGCATAAAAAAGAAGCTATTTTGCCTTTTGAAATAGGTGATACCGTAAAAGTATGGGTAAAAATTATAGAAGGTGATAGAGAAAGATTACAAGCATTTGAAGGTGTTGTTATTTCAATGCGCGGTAAAGGCATTAATAAAAGTTTTATAGTTAGAAAAATATCTTATGGTGTTGGTGTTGAGAGGATATTTTTAGTAAACTCTCCTAGAATAGATCATATTGATATTATAAGAAAAGCTAAAGTAAGAAGAGCTAAACTTTACTATTTAAGAGATAAAGTTGGTAAAAAAGCTCGCTTAGTTGAAAGACTTGGCGTTAAAATACCTAAACATTCCGATTTAATAAAGTCTGAAGAACCTTCTAAAGAGGAATCTGTAGAAGAAACAACAACAGAAAATAATCAATAATTTAAAAAATAAATTTTATATTATTTAAGGAGAAATCTTTATGGGCTATAAAATTGTTGCTAAAGAACAATGGTCAGATAAGGTTTTTATGATGAAAGTTGTAGCTCCAGATATAGCTAAACATCGTAAAGCAGGTAATTTTATTATTTTTAGATTAGATGAGTTAGGGGAGAGAGTACCTCTTACTATAGCTGATGCTGACCCTGAAGCGGGAACAATTACTATAGTAACTCAAAGTATTGGTTATTCTACAGCTAAATTGATGGAGCTTAAAGTTGGCGATGAAATAATGGACGTTATAGGACCATTGGGACAGCCTACTCATATTGAAAAGAAAGATGGTATTATACTTGGTGTTGGAGGCGGTGTTGGTATAGCTCCTTTACATCCTATAGTACAGGCTCATCATAATGCTGGTAATAAAGTGATATCTATATTAGGTGCTAGAGATAAATCACTTATCATTATGGAAGATATGATGAGAAAAGTATCTGATGAACTATTAGTTTGTACTGATAATGGAAGTTATGGTGAGAAGGGTTTAGTTACAGATATGATTAAAAAGATATATGATAGGGGTGAAAAAATTTCTGAGGTTATAGCTATTGGTCCTGCTATTATGATGAAATTTGTTTGTAAGCTTACTAAAGAATATAATCTTCCTACTACTGTTAGTTTGAACCCTATTATGATTGACGGTACTGGAATGTGCGGATGCTGCAGAGTATTAGTTGGTACTCAAACTAAATTTGCTTGCGTTGAGGGGCCTGAATTTGACGGACATTTGGTTGATTTTGATTTGCTTATGAAAAGACAGGCTATGTATAAAAAAGAAGAGCATGAATGTAATTTGAAATTGGCTAATTAATAGCATTTTAATTATTTATTAAAAAAATAAGAGTTATAATCTAAGGATTATAGCTCTTTTTTAATTTTAAGGAGTACAATTTGAAAATACCTATAGACTATAATTTTGATGGCATTGAATTAAAAAAATTTGAATGGGACTCTACAAATGTAAATATTGTTGTTAATATAAAAAATAATGCGCCAATAAAAATGATTTTAAATGATTTTGAGTGTAATCTTATTAACAACAGAAATGAAAAATTTGCCTATTGTGTTTTAGACAACATATCTATTAGATCTCATTCGTCATTAAATGTTAATATTAATGTTGTTTTTTACAATAAAGAAACCTCTAATTTAATATCAGATTTTATTAATTTAAAAAAATCAGAATTTAAAATACATGTTGTTAATGGTAAATTAAAATTGTTTTCTCTGCTTCCAATTAATCTTTCTAATAAAATTAAGTCTTTTAATATATTAGATATTATAAAATTACTGATGAAATAAATTTATTGTGGGTTCATTATATTTCTTAATACAGCCGCTCTCATCTCAGAAGCTTTTTTATACTTTTTTTTATTATTAAACATTGATTTTAAATGATTATTTTTGGAAATAAATATCATATAAGATAAAGTATCTAAATCTATATCATCAATAATATTGCAATCTAAGCCAACTCTAAGCCACAAATTATGCTTTATAAACTCCATATAATTCATAACTCTTGCACTTGACAATATTGCTCTGCTTCTGTAAACTTTATCTTCTATATTTAATCTATCTATATTTTTTATTTTTGCTCTCATCTTTTTTTCTTTGTCTAGAATATAATTTACAATCTCAAGCATATTATTTAAAACATCTCTTTCTGAAACACCCATCATAGTTCTGTTTGTTATATTAAGTACAGGCATAGTTCTTCCTGCTCTAATGGATATATCAAGCCCTTTTTTTGATGCTTTGTTAATGAAGTATTCTATATTATCCGGGGTTTTCCATATTAAAGCAGGTATTGCCATAGACACAGTTAAATTCATTGCAATACCTATTTTTTCTGGCGAGCTGGTTAAATATCCGAATTTTTTATTAAAAGCGAAATCTATTTTTTTATCTAAGATGCTTTCTATTTTATAAGCTCTATTAAAACATTCTTCTATTTCTAAGCCTCTTGCTATAGTTTGTATCTCACAATGTTCATTAGAATTTATTAAGATAGATGTTTCTTCATCTTCATCCATATATAGTGAAGCATTTAGGAGATTTCTTTTATTTGGTATTGTAAGGTTTTCTTTTAAAAGCTTAATATCTAATGACGGCAGCTCTATTAACTTTATTTTTTCAAGATGAATATCTAATTTTCTAAGTTCTTCTATTTCTTTAGTTAGAATGCTGTCAATTTTTTCTATATCATCTTTATCTATATGATTATAGAATCTAATATTGTCTATATTTCTATATATAGATACTTTGGAATATAATATAATATTATCTTCCAAGCCCTTTTTATATATCCATTTAGCGATATTATCTGTGGACATCTTTATTTTCACTTAAAGTTTCTTTTATATTCAAGGTTTGTTTAAGGTTTTCTATTTTATTTTTAATAATAGAAGCTTCTTCATAGTTTTCTATTTTTATGAGCATATCCATAGTAGCTTCATATTGTTTAATTTTTTCTTCTATATCTCTATTAGTGAGATTTTTGTTTGCAACTCTTCCTAGGTGATTATTGTAAATATGTATTTTTCTTAAATATTTAGCTATATTTTCTGAAAAGTTCTCATAACATTTAGGACAAGACATTATTCCTGTTTTTTTAAAATCTCTTAAAGAATAACCGCAAGATGGACATATTTTATCTTTTATTTTGCGTTTTTTTGTATTTTTCTTTTTTAAATTTGCAACTGGTTTAGATTCTGGAAATATTGTATGCAAGTTATTAAATTCAAGCTCTATACATTTTTCCATTATATTCATTTTTTTTTCGCATTCTTCACAGATATGCATTTCATATTTTTTATTACCTATAGATTCTTTTATATGTAAAACGGCAAGATTTTTGCCACAAATATTACAACTCAAGATACTACCCCTAAAATTGTTATGATAAAATTTTACCATTTAACAAAAAAAATTGCAAATATATAAACATAAAATGAATTTTTTTTTTTCAAATTATTTGAATATTTTTTTTATTTTATTAAATTTCCAATTAAAGTATGATTTTTTATCTCTGTAATTTCACAGTAATAAACATCGCCTATATTAAGCTCATCTTCTTTTTTTATTAATATTATTCTATTTTCTTTGCTTCTGCATAAATAGTGCATATTATCTTTAGCGATATCATCTATCATTATATAAGCTTTTTTCCCAACTTGTTTTGATAACAATTTTTGTGCTAATTCTCTTTGAAAATTAACTATTTGAGTAAGTCTTCTTGCTCCCGCCGCTTTATCATATTGCACTTTCTTTTTGTATGCAATAGAGCCTTCTCTCTCAGAATATTTATATAAATAAGCCTCTTCAAAGCCAATGCTTTCAAGTAAATCTAATGTTTCTTGATATTCTTCCTCAGTTTCATCAGCATATCCGACTATAATATCTGTAGAAATAGGGAAGTCATCGGCATGTTCTCTTAAATATGACACTTTTTTAATATATTCTTCTTTCGTGTATTTTCTATTCATTAAAGTTAATATTCTATCCGAACCGCTTTGAAAAGGCAGATGTATATGCTTACATAAACTGTTTAAACTCCATATAGCATCAGCAAGTTCTTTATCAAAATCTTTAGGGTGGGAAGTTAAAAATCTTATCCACACCTTATCTTTTGCTTTTTCTTCTACAACTCTATCTATTTTGTATAATAATCCTGTAAAGTTTATTTCATTATCAATATCAAGACCATAAGAATTAACATTCTGCCCAAGAAGCGTAATCTCTTTAGCACCTTCATCAATAAGCCTTTTTACTTCATCTAATATCTCATTAGATTTTCTGCTAATCATCTTTCCTCTTGTGTGAGGTACTATGCAGTATGTACACCAGTTGTTGCATCCATGCGTAATTGGTATGAATGCTTTATGCGGCTTGTCTTCATCAACATAAGACTTATTAAATATGTAATTATCATTAAACTTTCTTACAAAAACCTCTTCATCTTTCAAATAGTCTATAATATTAACCTCATTATATACATCAAATATCTTATCAACTCCTAAACTTTCAAGATGTTCTTTAGAAGTTTGAGCCATACATCCCATAATGATGATTTTTGTGTCTTTTTTATTTTTCTTTCTATTGGCATTAAATAGCTTTACTCTTGAAAAAACCCTCTCTTCAGCATGTGCTCTTACACTGCATGTATTTATTATAATATTATCAGCATTTTCAAAATTTTCTGTTTGTATAAAACCTTCTTGCATAAGCGAGTTTATTAAACTATTTGAATCTGCCTTATTCATTTGGCAGCCGTAATTTTCTAAGTAAAAATTTTTCATATTCTATTCTTTATTCGTTTTTTTGATATATTTTTTAATTATTTTATTTTTTTATGAATTTGGATTTAATATCATCTATTAAAACTTCTGGAACTAAGCCATCTATAGGACCATTAAATTTTAGTATCTCTTTAATGAGCGATGAACTTATATATGCATAATGCTCAGATGTATGTAAAAATATAGTATCCATTTCTGGGTATAATAATTTATTCATTCTTGACATTTTTAGTTCATAATATAAATCTTCGCTGTCTCTGATTCCCCTTGCTAATACTTTTATATCATTTTGCTTCATATATTCTGTAACAAGCCCAGATATAGATACAATTTTTATTGTATCATTTTTACCAACCACCTTTTCAATCATAGCTTTTCTCTCTTCTATAGTGAAAGTTGGAGATTTTTCTAAGTTTACAGCCACAGATATATATACTTCTTCAAATATATCAGCAAGTCTATAGAGAACATCGAGGTGTCCCAAAGTAAAAGGGTCAAAAGTACCCGGAAATATTACTTTTCCATTTTTCATAATAATAAATTATATACAAAAAACATATAATATCAATATAAAAGAGTTATTTTTAAGTTATTCATAAATAGCAAGTTATGTAATTTTTAAATCTAATTATATTAAATTTGTTTCAGTACCATTAATAAATATTTTTTTTACACAAAATATAATTTTTTAATGTATACTAATTCATAATAATTATTTTTTGTATTTAAGGAGATTTTATTATGATAGTAGTAATGAAGCCAAATGCCAAAGAAGAACATATAGAAAGTATTATAGAAAGATTAAAAAATGCAGGTTTAGGAATACATAAAAGTGTGGGTGTGGATTATACAGTAATAGGAATGGTAGGCGATACGTCTAAGATAGACAGAGATTTGATAGCTTCCTTACCTGGGGTGTCAAAAGTTTTAAAAGTACAAGAGCCATTTAAAAGAGCAAATAGGGTATTTAAAAAAGAAGATACTATAGTAGAAGTGTCTGGAGTAAAAATAGGTGGAGAGAAGCCCGTAATAATAGCAGGACCTTGTTCTGTAGAAAGCGAGGAGCAATTAATAAGCATAGCAAAAAGTGTAAAAGCTTCAGGAGCTTCAATGCTTAGAGGAGGAGCTTTTAAGCCAAGAACCTCTCCTTATGCTTTTCAGGGTTTAGCACTTGACGGACTTAAAATATTAAAACTTGCAAGAGAGGAGGTTGGTATACCTATTGTAAGTGAGATAGTATCTATTAGACATTTAGAAGATTTTGAAAACACTGTTGATATGATTCAAATAGGGGCAAGGAATATGCAGAATTTTGAGCTTTTAAAAGAAGTTGGAAAATTAAAAAAGCCAATACTTTTAAAAAGAGGCTTAGCTAATACTATAGAAGAATGGCTTATGAGTGCTGAGTATATACTTAATCAGGGCAATGATAATGTGGTATTATGCGAGAGAGGGGTGAGAACATTTGAAACATACACAAGAAATACTTTCGATGTATCAGCAATACCAGCAATAAAGCGTTTGAGCCATTTACCTGTAATAGGCGACCCTTCGCATGCAAGCGGTAAATCTTGGATGGCACTTCCTTTAACACTTGCTGCAATTTCTGCCGGTGCTGATGGTATGATTATAGAAGTGCATAATGACCCTGAACATGCTTTGTGTGATGGGGCGCAGTCTATAAAACCTGATGTGTTTGATGATATTATGCAGTCTGTTAATATGATATCTGATACTGTTGCAAAAATAAAAGAAAAACATAATGGTAAAATTTATACTAAATAATTAACATAAAAATATGATAAAATACTTAATATGTTGTTTTTTAATAAAAAGTATAGAATTTATGTAATTTGTGTGAAGTAAACTGTAAAAAAATTTGACTTCATTAGTTATTTGTGTTATAATTAATCACTCGTTACATTTTAGAATAAAACCACAATATTTAAAAACGTTTAGAAGGTGTATTATGGATAAGAAAACATTAAAAACAAAAGATAGTACTTATGTTTTATCCCAAAAAGATATAAAACAAAACTGGCTTATTATAGATGCTAAAGGTAAATCTTTAGGAAGAGTTGCAAGCAGAGCAGCTTATTTATTAAAAGGAAAACATAAAGTTGATTATGCTTACAACTTAGATAATGGTGATTATGTTATTATTATCAATGCTAAAGATATAGTATTAACAGGAAACAAAAAGAAAGGCAAAATACATTATAGACATACAGGTTATCCTGGCGGTATAAAATCTGTAAGCTATGGTGAGCTATTAGAAAGAAATCCTGAAAGAATGGTTAAAATAGCTGTTAAGGGTATGCTTTCACATAATCCATTAGGCAGACAGCATCTTAAAAAATTAAAAGTATATGCTGGCAGCGAACATCAGCATGAAGCTAATAAACCTACAGTTGTAAATATATAATTAGGAGTTAAAAAATGGCATCTAAACAATTAACTATATTCACAGGCAAAAGAAAAACTGCTAATGCTAGAGTTCGTATAGCTTTAGGCAGTGGTAAAATTTTAATAAATGGTAAAAACTATGCTGAATATTTCTGCAATAGAGCAGCTTTACTTAAAGTTGTAGAAGACGCTCTAAAAGTAACAGGAAATTTAGGTAAATATGATGTATATGCTAATGTACGCGGCGGCGGAGTTTCTGCTCAAGCTGATGCTGTTAGACATGGTATAGCTAAAGCTTTAATAGGTGAAAGCCAAGACTTTAGAACTACTCTAAAGCGTAACGGTTTCCTTACAAGAGACTCTCGTGTGGTTGAACGTAAAAAATATGGTAGATCTGGTGCTAGAAAGCTATTCCAATTCTCAAAACGTTAATTATATATTATTCTCTTAAAATATTATATAAGGTGTTTAAGAAATGAATGCTAAAAAATTAAAGAAATTTAAAGATTTAATACTGGAAGAAAAAAGAAAAACTTTAGATGAATTATTAAGCGGTAATGAATCTTACGAAACACTTAAAGAAGATGCTCATGGAGATTTGGCTGATATAGCTTTCCAAGCTTATGAAAAACAAAGTTTAGTATCTTTTTCGCAAAAAGAAAGAGATAAATTAGATATGCTTAACAATGCTCTTAAAAGAATTGAAGATGGTACTTACGGTAAATGTATAGATTGCAAAGAAGAAATTAATGAAGAGAGATTAACTGCTATACCATATACTTTAAGATGCATTAATTGTATGTCTAAATACGAAGATAAAAAGCGCCGTGAAAAAATGTAATGTATGTTAAAGTTGTTTTTAATCTTCCTATAGATAAGATACTTACATATAAAAAACCTGATGATATAAATGATAGTTTGATAGGTTGTAGAGTTATAGCTCCTATAAGAAATAGAGGTGTTAAGGGTATTGTAATAGAAGAAACAGATAACCTTGACGGAGATTATAAAGTACTGCCTATCACAACTAGAATAGACCTTGAACCTATATGCTCTGAAAACGAATTTAATTTAGCTAAATGGATGAGCAGATATTATCATTCTTCTTATGGTGAGGCATTATTTGCTGCTTTGCCTGCTGGAAATCCTTCAAAAAAGAAAAATACTCCTAAACCTATAAAAGTTAAACAACAGCAATATTTAAAACTTAATGATGAACAAGAAAATGTTTTAAATACAATATTAAAAACTATAGAAGAAAAAAAAGCTAAAAGTTTTTTGCTTCATGGTGTTACTGGAAGCGGTAAGACAGAAGTTTATTTACAGGCTATTAAAAGGGTAGTGGATTTAGGCAAACAGGCTATAGTAATACTTCCAGAAATATCTCTCACTCCTCAAACTATAAAAAGATTTGCTGAAAGGTTTGAAGGAAAAATTGCTGTGCTTCATAGTAAATTATCTCCTACTTCTAAATATAGATATTGGCAGATGATAAGAAATAATGATATAAAAATTGTTATAGGAGCAAGAAGTGCTATATTTTCTCCTACTCCTAATCTTGGTATTATAGTGATAGATGAAGAGCATGAAACTAGTTATAAGTCTAATGAAACTCCGAGGTATCATGCTAGGCAAATTGCTTTCTATAGAAAAGAAAGAGAAAATGCTACTCTTATTTTAGGAAGTGCTACTCCTTCTATTGAAAGCTATTATCATGCTTTAAATGGTACTATAGAACTTCTCACTCTCACTAAAAGGGCATCATCAATTAATATGCCTGAAGTTAAGATTTTGGATTTAAAAAAAGAAAAGAGGGCTGATTCTTTTCCAATGCTTACCCAAACACTGGTTAAAGAAATTAATAAAAAATTGGAATTAAAAGAGCAAATAATATTGTTTCTAAACAGAAAAGGATATGCCCCAGTGGTGAGTTGTTCTCATTGCGGGGTGGTGTTGGAATGCCCAAATTGTTCTGTTTCGCTTACTTATCATAAAAAAAAGAATGTTGTTATGTGTCATTACTGTGGATATACACAGTTTGTAGAAGAGTTATGCGACAAATGCAATATTGGGCATTTTGAGAGAATTGGAACTGGTACAGAAAAAGTTGAGGAGAATCTTAATACTTTATTTCCAAATGCTGTTATAGAGAGAATGGACCAAGAAACTGTTGGAGGCACAAAAAAATATGAAGATATATTTAAAAGGTTTGCTGATAGAGAAATAGATATTTTAATTGGCACACAGATGATAGCTAAAGGGCTTGATTTTCCTAATGTTACTTTGGTTGGAGTTTTGCTTGCCGATATGTCGCTTCATATACCAGATTTTAGAAGTGCTGAGAGAACATTTAATCTAATAACTCAAGTTGCTGGAAGAAGCGGAAGAGGAGACAAAAAAGGAATTGTTTATATTCAGGCATTTAATACAAATCATTATTCAATACTTTATGCTAAAGAGCATGACTATATTTCTTTTTACAATAGAGAAATAGAAAATAGAAAACATACTGCAGGTTTACCTTATCCTCCTTTTTTGAGATTGGTGAGAATTGTTGTACGCGGAATAGATGAAAAAAAAGTAGAAAGTGATGCCAATATTATAGCAGATTTAGTTAGAACTCTCACTTATAAATACACAGAAAAAGTAGAAATATTAGGTGCTGCTCCTTGTACTATGAGCAAATTAAATAAATACTATAGATGGAATATTTTAATCAAAACAGCTTCTCATTCGCTTCTAAAAGAATTCTTTGAAAGTTTAAACAAATCCTTTATAGCACAAAAAGATAATTATATAGAAATAGATATAGATCCAGTTAATATGCTTTAAATATCTACATAAAATCTTAAAGCATTTCTTATTCTTGCATTTAATTCATTTTGACCAACAGGTTTTTGTACATAATCGCAAGCACCTTTTTCAAGCCCATTAACTACATCATCTTCATTATATTTTTTTGTGATTATAATAATGAGTGCCATTCTCAAACTTATTTCTTTTTTTATTTCATCTAATAAATAGAAATAATCCTTATCATCAGATAAATTAATATCCATTAGAATAATATCTGGAAGTATTTTTTTTAATTCATTTAATGGATTAGTTAAATTAGATACTATAGAAACTTCATAATCATTTTTAAGCCATTGTAAATAGTTTTTTCTTGTAATTTCTATAGGCTCTATAACTGCTATTTTATATTTAGAGACTTTTCTCTTTAATTTTACTCTCTTCTCTCTTTTATTGAATGCTAAAAACACTTTTAAATCGGCATATCTAATTTTATATCTTTTACCTGGCGTGAGATCAGCTTTAAGTCCATAATGTCTTACCCAATAATTTACAGTAGTTCTCGACACGCCTAATATTTTTGAAACGTCTATTGGAGAGAGTAAATCATCATCTTCATATATAACATTTTTTTCTAAATCCATTAAATTTCCTTTATTTTTAATAAATAATAAAAAAAATAGAATAATATATAGCTATATATTTGTCAATAAAGAAAATATATGGCTATATTTTAAATTTAAAAAAATTTTTTAATATTTCCAATAAGATTTTTTATTTTTTCTAAAATATTATTCTTATTTATAATATCTTCTATGTATTTATTAAAATTATCAGGCAGTTTACTACATAATTTTTTAGCATAACTTATAACTTTTTTCTCACCAACATGAAGTTCTTCATTTATAGAAAATAATATATCAAAATATGATGCTAATATAGCAGTTGTTCTGTGATTAATACTAACAATATCATTTATTTTTATAGCCTTTTATAATTGTTCGTAAAATGAAGCTATTTTTTTTGCGACATAATATTATAGTTTTTTATACAATATTATCTTTGAGTTTTTAGGGCAATCTTTGTTTAATTCCATTTGAAGACTTATAAAAGAATCATTGCTTTTATAGAGTATTTTAGAGTTTTTTACATTTTGCCAAAATAAAGACTTCACCTGAAAATTTTTTAAACTTTCAAGCAAAGCCTTTTAAGTAGAAATATGATTAATTATTTTTTATTACAAACTATATTCTGACCTTCAATACTAGGCATTGCTGCATTTTTTGTAAAATTAACTGTTACAGAAGTATCAGTAAATTTTAAAGTACCTGATACAGTATTATCACCAGAATCAAAAGTATAATCAGTACCTGAACCTGTTACATCCATATATCCTAAATATGTAGGTTCTGATGTTTGGTCATTACCGTTAATAATACCAACTTTACCATCTTTCACTGTTAGCCATAAATATACTTGGCTACTTTGATAATTAAAACTGTTTTCTGATACATAACTATTACCATTATACTGCTCTATGCCTTTTGGATCTGTTTGCTGCTCAGCATTGGAACAGCTTATACTAAATACACCTACTAAAAATAAACTAAAAATGATTGATAAGATTTTTTTGTTCATAATGAACTCTCCTTAAAATTAATTTTATTATAAATATTCTTAAAAAATGTTTACTCTCAAAAGCAAGGGTTTCAAGCTCGCGTAAAATAAAGTCTATATTCGTATTATTATCATAATACCATACTACCTTAAAAACAAGGGTTTCAAGCCCTTTTAAAATACTTTGATTAATAGTTGAAATTATTGAAATGCTATTAAAAAATATATGATTAAAAAAATTATGCAATGAAAATACAGGTTTTAAATTTTCTAAGAAATATAAATTATTTAAAAATTTAAACTTGTCTTGTCTTGTCTTGTCTTGTCTTGTCTTGTCTTGTCTTGTCTTGTCTTGTCTTGTCTTGTCTTGTTAATAAAGTAAAGTTTTTCATATAAAAATATTATACTTTACATAATTGTTTTGTCAATTTTTTTATATGATTTTAATTGAAATTATTTAAAAAAATTTATTAAATTAAGAATTAAAAACCGCACGATGAATTAATTTATACATAAAATAAAAATGTTGTTATTAATAAACTTATATTTTAAAACCAATTCAACGTGCGGAGAAATTATCTCGTAAACATCTTAACGTATCTTTCTCTATATTTATAACTTAATAGTTTTTTATTGTATAGTTCAGAAAGTTCTTTTATTTCTGTATTATCCATTTTATCTGTATCTATTGCATAAATATAACTATCTTCTTTAAAACCTTTTATCATAATATTTACATAACAATTAAATTTTTTCTCAAAAAATATTTTAAAGAAAAATATAGAAAATACTAAAATTAAAGAATTAACTATAACATACGCCAAAATAAAAATATAATAAGAATATATAAATCTCTTGCCGCTGCTTAATATAAAAAAACCTTCGCCCTGGTATATTGCTGTCTCAAATAATAAATGTTTCTTTTTAAAATTATTCCAATCTTCTATTTGGTATTTAAGTTCGTTGTCATAATATATTAAAGCTATATCGTAACTATTTGCAAATCCTTCGTAGTCTATATTATCAGATTCCAAAGAGAATGTGGTTTGTGCCTCATATATAATATTATCTCTTATATCTATATAAGAATTAGATATTTTTCCATCAAATGCCCAATTCAAAATACTGTATAATATTATAAATATCAAAGCTACAACTATAGATATGCACACTATAAAATTTGATGATAATGTGGAGAAAAAAGTATTATTATTTTCAATGCTAAATAAATAGAAAAAATATATTATATGACCAATGTAAAAAATAAATATTACATGATAAATCCTAGTTAAAAAAGAAGCAATTATACTTTCTCTTAAAAATATCCTATCAAGTGAGAAGAAATTAAAAGCATAAAATAATCCTAATATAGATAATATAAAAGGCATTAAATAAATAACCAGATAAAAAAATAATTCTATTCTCGAATATTTCTTAACATTATAAAAAAATACACATACAAAATAAAAAGAACATAAAAACTCTATGCAAATTAATATATTCATTATATATATGTTAATATTGAGTATCATATATGCACACATAGATATAATAGTTAAAGAAGATACTGCCGCTGCTATAAAGTTAATATTATGTTTAATTAGTTTTTCCACTCTATTTCCCCTGTTTTTACTATATCATATAATTTTTTAATCATAATATAATCTAATCCCAAAAATGAAGCATTATTTACCAAATTATATATAGCACTCACAAATATAGGCTGAGTATATATGATGTTGTTTTCGATATATGGATATGATGATATTATCCTAGATATATTAAACAAAATGGCGATGAGCCTTGATGAAGAAGACAATTCATCGTTTTTTATTGAATATGGTAATATACTTTTTGCGGCTATTGCTATAAATATTGGATTAATGTTTTCTAAAGTAGATATATTATCGATAGAATTATCTATCATTTCTTTTGCTTTATCTCTAAATTCTTTAACATCATATTTATATTCATTGTAAATAGGAAGATATGCTATATAACTAGTATGCATTATATCTTTTAATATTAAGAGTACAGATAAATAATTAACTAATTCATCACTTGTGAGATTAAATTTATCATCATTAATAAAAGAATATTCTTCTCCATTTTCATTTTTTAAACGAGTTAGTACAATTTGTTTTATTATATTACTTTTTAGAGTTTGATAGGTATATGAAACATAATCTATAAAAGATTCATTATTATTAGATTTTTTGATTAGTTTAATAATAGATTCTCTTTGAACTTCATAATTTTTATCATAACCTGGTATATGTGATAGAAACTCAAAATCTATATTATTTTCTACATATTCAATAAAACTGTTGTAAGCATCATGTCCTAAAAGCACAAAATCAATCCTGTAATATTTTAATATAATTTTGTTTATTATATTCGGTAAAATTTATATATATATAAGATAATTATTTTTTGTAATATTTTTATGTCGTAAATAATTTGTATAATTTTATTTTATATATTATTTTTTATAAAATTATGAAATACTTGTAGATAAATATATTTTTACACAATAAAAAATTTTATATAGAAATATCTATTTGAGGGAGTACAGGATAAGCAAATAGCATATTAAGATTAAAGTCATCAGTTGTTATTATAACATCTTTATCTTTCATATCAGAGCATAAACTTATTATATAAGAATCATCGAGAATAAATGTGACAAAAAATGAATTATCTGTATTATATATCACTCTTTCATCTAAATCTATTTCTATAGAATCTTTTATATCAAAAATCACTTTACCAAGTTTTTTAACATAAGCCTCTTTTAATGTCCACAAAGTAAAAAAATCTATTTCTAATTTCTTTGAAGCCTTTAAGAACTTGCATTCTTTAAAAGAAAAATATTCACTTGCAATATCCAAAAATTTTCTCTCTTTAATAAACTCGGCATCAACCCCTATAAGTCTATCAGACATTCCAACACAAATTAAATCATTGCTATGGGAACCATTAAAAAATATATTATCTTCATTTTCAAAATAAGGCTTACCATTATCATTTCTTTTTATTGTTAAGTTATTTTTGTTATAATGGTTATAAGCCATCTCTTTTGATAAGTTTTCTATATTGCCATTATACTCATTATTAAAAACATATTTTAAATAAATCATAATCACTCTTTTGTATTCAATATCTTGTTTTTAAGTTCGTTTTCAATGTTTAACAATTCCATTTCAGCATTTTTTCTTTTTTCTCTGCCTTCATTTTGTATTTTTATTACTTCGTCCAATGTAGAAATTAATTGTTCATTTGTATGTTTTAATGTTTCAATGTCTACTATAGCTCTTTCAGATTCTTTTGCTGTTTCTATAGTAGAAGTTTTTAGCATATCGGCATTTTTTCTAAGAAGCTCATTAGTGGTGTCTGTAACTGCTCTTTGTGCTTTGGCAGCTTCATTAGAATGATAAAGCCCTATAGCTAATACCATCTGATTCTTCCACAAAGGTATAGTATTAACAAGTGTAGATTGTATCTTTTCACTCATCACTACATTATTGTTTTGAACCATTCTTATTTGTGGTATAGTTTGTATTGATACTGTTTTGGTTAATTCTAAATCATGTATTCTTTTTTCAAATCTATTAGCTAAATCTTTATAATCTCTTGCAGCTTGAACATCTTCTGGTGTGTTTGTTTGTTTTGCTTTCTCTTCAAGTTCTAATATTTTTTTGTTTATTTCATTATTTAATTTATCTTTTCCAGCTTTAATATATAGTTCAAGTTCTTTTAAATAGTCTAAATTATAATCATACATTTGGTCTAATATACTAATATCTTTTAATAATGTTCTTTGATGATTTTCTAATATCTTGATTATGCCGTCAATATTAACTTCTACTTTAGAATATTTAGTTTTTAATTTGCTCAAATTATTAATACCTTTCTTAAAAAATCCAAATATACCTTTAGACTCTTTTTCTATGTCAAAACCTTTAAGTTCTACTATTAAATCGCTAATAGTGTTTCCTATATCTCCTAAATCTTTATTCATTACACTGCTTAAAGTGTTTTCAGAAAACTGCACCATTTTACTTTGTGCAGCAGAACCATAAGACATTATAGAAAGAGAATCTTCTAAGTTTATACTATTAGACAGCTCTTTTATTTTGTTATTATCATTCTCATTTATTTTAGAATCTATACTTTTTTGAATATCCAAACTTAAAGAATTATTTTCTTGCATAAATCAAAACCTCCAAAAAAATTATATTAATCCATCTTTTTCAAGCATATTTTTTAATACATCTATATCGCTATTTATATCAATTAATTTGTTTTCATTCATTTCAAGAAGCATTTTTTTTAAAGCCTCATTTAATTTTATTATAGCATCTTCTATTTCTAAAGAAGTTTTTTCTATATTAGCATTTTTTACAGGCAAATTACAAAAATCAATATAATATTTAAGCATTTTTATAGCAGTAGGAAGATGATATTCATTTATCTTTTGCAGTTTTTTCTCTCCTTCTTTGTTGGCCTTAGAATAAGCAACCATATTATCAAGTATAGAAATCATTTCTTCTAAAGCAGGATTAATATCAGCATCATTAATATCTTTTGAATACTCTTTTATTTTTGATATATTTCTTTTTGTTTCTAATATCACTAAACTTTCATCATTAGAATTATTATTAGAATATTCTTTATTATTATCTATATGATTATCATTTTCTACAGGAAAGTTTCTGTCTAAATTTAATTTTAATTTTTCAAAAATATATTTATCTTCTTCCATTTTACAAACCGTTAAAATATGTTAACTGTATTATAAACAATAAGATGATTATTGCAATATGTGTAAAATTATATAAAAATAAAATATTTCCTCAATTTTTGTTTTGAGATATATTTATTATAGTTATTAAAAATTTTATATTTAAAAACATTAATAGGCGTATTAAAGTTAAATACACCTATTAATATATTATAAAATAAAAAGAAATTAAAAAAATATTTATCTATATAATAATTAAAAATTACTGTAATGTTTTCATATCTATTACATATCTGAATTTAGCTTGACCGCTTGTAAGTTTTTGATAAGCTTCATCTATTTGGTTAGCAGCAATAATCTCAGTTTCTGGGTATATTTTGTGTTTAAGAGAAAAATCAAGCATTTCTTGAGTTTCTTTAATACCGCCTATCATAGAACCATAAACTTTTTTACCACCTGAGAATATTAATCTTGCCAAATCTATACTCTGTTTTAATTCAGCAGGAGGAAGCCCTACAATAGCCATCTCTCCGCCATATTTTAATAAGTCAACATAATTATTAACATCATATCCTGTAGGAATAGTTGATATTATTAAATCAAAACGGATAGGAATATCTTTTGTAGAAGTAAATAAATCTTTTGCTCCCATCTCTAAAGCTTCTTTTTTCTTTTTATCATTACGAGCAAATACATAAACATCTGCCCCCATATTAACAGCATATTTTACAGCCATAGAACCAAGTCCGCCGAAACCAGCAACACCTACTACATCACCTTTTTTAACACCAGAGAATTTAAGAGGTGAGTATGTTGTAATACCAGCACATAAAAGCGGAGCAACTTTTTCCATTGGTGCATCTTTTGGCACTGTGATAGCAAACTTTTCACTTACTACTATATTGTTTGAATATCCGCCGTAAGTAGGCTCATCATTGTGAAAATGGTCTTTACAGTCATAAGTAAGCACAGTTTGACCTCTTTCGCAAAATTGTTCATGACTTCTTTTGCAAGCCTCGCATTCTCCGCAAGAGTTTACCATACAGCCCACACCTGCATAATCACCAACTTTAAATTTTGTAACATTCTTTCCAACAGCTACAACCTTTCCAGCAATTTCGTGACCAGGTACCATTGGGTATATTCCCTCATGCCACTCACTTCTTGCAGAGTGTATATCACTATGACATATTCCTGCATACATTATCTCTATTAAAATGTCATTGTCCCCCATAGAGTGCCTTGAAAACTCAAAAGGCTTAAATGTGTCAGTTTTGCTATGAACAGCATATCCTTTAGCATTTATTCTCTTTCCAGAATTAGCTTCTTCCAAGTTTTTTTCTAATAACATGTATATATACTCCTCATTATTAAATATGTTTTATTATAGCATTTATTATAACATTGAAGTGCACTCTAATGTCAAGATTTTTTATATATACTGAAACAACTATATTTTTTATAGAGTTTTTTTTTCAACTTTTTCCCGCCTTCGCACCCATACCTAAAGGTACTCCTTTCAGTCGCAGGCACTTCCTACGGTCGCGGTGCGGACTTCGTCAAAGTTTTCGCCCTTCGGGCACGCTTCGCGAAAGTGCAATTATTATAACTTTATATATTGCTAATGTATTAAATATATAGGGTAATACCCTAATTGTAGCTTAAAAATGCAGTCTTTTTGGTTCTTTTGGTCACAAAAAGAACTGGGGGTGTGGGGCAAAGCCCCACAAATATTTTAAATTAAAAAATATAAATTTTTACAAAGTTAAAAATTTTAAGCATATTTAAAAATATTTTGACAATTTGTGTTTATTCAAGTATATTATTTTTAATAATTTTTTAGGATAAATATATGCATAAAATTAACGGTGTTCTATATAAACAAAATTGTTCATTAAAAAAATATAATACTTTTAGAGTAAATGCTAAAGCACTTCATTTTTATATGCCTGAAACTATTAATGGTTTTATAGATTTAATTAAATATTTAAATGATGCTGATAAAAGATATATTATTTTAGGCGGCGGAAGCAATGTGCTTTTTTTGGATAAGGTAATAGAAGTTCCTATAATACATACAGGATTTTTTACAAGAATAGAGCAGACTAGCAATAATATTTTAGCTTATTCTGGGGCTAATGTTATAGATGTTGTAAAATACGCTTATAGAAATAGTTTTACAGGTTTAGAGTTTTTGTATGGTCTTCCTGGCAGTATTGGCGGAGCAGCGTATATGAATGCTCGATGTTATGAACATTCTATATCAGAGTTTGTAGATAGTGTTGGAATTATAGATGACAATATTGAATATATGCATATAAAGGCAGATGAATGTAATTATGGTTATAAAAAAAGTGTGTTCCAAGATAAGAAATACATTATAATAGATGTGAGGCTAAAATTAAATAAGGGCTTAAAAAAAATAATTAAAAAAGATATGAATAAATATATAAGAGACAGAAAAAACAAAAATCAATATAAATATCCGTCTGCGGGAAGTACTTTTTTGAATGATTATGAAACTAATATGATAGCGGGTAAGGTAATAGATTCACTTAATATGAGAAACACAAGGGTAGGGGGAGCTATGGTTTCGCCGTATCATGCTAATTTTATTGTTAATTATAATAATGCTACGGGAAGAGATATTTTTGAACTAATGAAAAAGGTGAGAGAAGAAGTTTACACTAAAACAGGTATAAAGTTAAATGCTGAAGTGCGTATTATAGGAAATGATGAAAATGAAGTTTTTTGATAAAAATTTTAATAGTTATACTGAAAAACATTTATATTATATTGACAGTGCTATAGAAAAAGCTCATTCACTTTATGACAGCTGTATATGCTGCGGGCATTTATGCAAAACAGACAGAAATAGTAACAAAATAGGAAGATGTAAGATTTTTGAAGACACTAATCATATAAAAGTAGCCTCTCATACTTTGCATTTTGGTGAAGAGCCTATGCTTGTTGGAAAGAGCGGAAGCGGAACAGTATTTTTTTCTAATTGCAATTTATCTTGCGTGTTTTGTCAGAATTATCAAATAAGCTCAGAAGGCATTGGAGAAGTTATAGATTTAGATATATTGTCATCTTATTTTTTAGATTTAGAGAGAGAAGGTGCTAATAATATTAATCTTGTAAGTGCAACGCATGTAATTTATCCTGTATTAAAGGCTTTAAAAATAGCATTATTAAATGGTTTGAATTTGCCTATAGTTTATAATACAAATGGTTATGACACTAATGAATTATTAGATTGCTTAAACGGTATAGTTGATATTTATTTGCCTGATTTAAAATATTTTAATAATGAGAAGTCTATAAAATATTCCAGAGCAGAGAATTATTTTGATGTTGCAATTAATGCTATAACTGTAATGAAAAATCAGGTTGGTGATTTAATTATAGATGAAAATGATATTGCCAAAAGCGGCATAATAATAAGGCATTTAATTTTGCCAAATAATGAATCTGATTCTTATGATATATTAATAGAATTAAAAGAGAGAGGATTTTTAAATAGCTATATTTCTTTAATGTCTCAATATAGCCCAGAGTTTATGGCAAAAGATTATGATAATATTAACAGAAAACTATATGTTAAAGAATATAATGAAGTATTAAACTTTGCATTAGATTTAGGTTTTGAAAATATACTAGGTCAAGAGATGGAAAGCAGTGAGAATTATTTACCAGATTTTAGAAAAGACAAGCCGTTTGAGTGAATTAAAAAATGGAGCGGGCGAACGGAATCGAACCGTCATCTTTAGATTGGAAGTCTAAGGTAATAACCATTATACGACGCCCGCAATTAAAGTTTAATTATTATAACATGCAGATAAAAAAAAGCAAGCTATTTATATTATTTTACTAATATTTTCTTGATAATTTTACTAATTCATAATAATATGGTTTTACTGTTTAAGAATAATTTTAAATAATTGGGGAAAAAATGAAAAAGATAATATTAATTCTATCATTTATTTTAACTACAGTAGTTGCTTGTTCCAGCACACCTAAGGCGACTACTCCAGAAAATACATCTGGATTTAATACTCAATTAAACCTTCCAGATGGTGTTAGAGTGAGAGAAACTCCTAGGGGAAAGGTATTAGAGCTTTATGACCCTAAAGCTAAAAGCGATGTCGGCAAGCAGTCTGGAATATATGAAGTAAAATTCCAATTCGATAAAGCTGTAGAAATAGGAGAGTATAAACAGGCTTATAATTTAGTTTATACTATATTAAACAACAATCCAGAAATAAGAATTATGGTAGAAGGTAATTCTAGTAAAGAAGGTAAAGCTCCTTACAACTACAATTTATCTGTAAGAAGATCTGATACTAGTTACAATTATTTAATAAAATTAGGTACTAAAAATAACAGACTTCTTAAAAATGCTTTTGGTGAGGCTCTTCCAGAATATCCTACTTTAGAAGCTAATAGAAGAACTGAATTTATAGTAATAATGAATGAAGCAGATTTAAAAAAGTATAATGACTTTGCAAAAACTGTCGATGTTAATAAAGAAAATTAATATCTAAGGTTTTGGTAAAGGCTATGAAAAAATTATTATTTGTTTTTGCTTTATTTATTTTTGTAATATCTTGCGGTACTACTCCAGAAATGGCACCTGCAGAAAATGCAGAACCTGTTGCTTTGGCTGTACAAGAAGAACCTCAAGCTGTTACTAATACTAGTGAGCTCTATTTGCCTCAAGGTACTTCTATAAGAGATTCTCAAAGGGGAAGAGTATTTGAAACTAATCCTAAAATAATATTTGGATTTGCTAAGACTGCTATGCCTGCAAATGCTAATGTTGCTTTTGCTCAAGTAATGGAGTTTTTAGATAAGAATCCTAATGTTAGATTAGTAATAGAAGGACATACCAGCAATAAGGGAATAGCTTATCCCTATAATTACAACTTATCTGTTAATAGGGTAAAAAATGCTAAGGCTTATTTGGTTAATAATGGGGTTGATGCTAATAGATTAATTGAAAAACCGCTCGGCGAAGCATTGCCTGAGTCTAATGTTCAAGCTAATCTTAGAAGATATGAGTTTATAATTATTGAAAATCAAGCAGATATGGATAAATATAATAGTTTTGTATCTACTCTTGATGTGAGAAAGGAAACTGTATATACTGGAAATTAATTAATTTTTATGTATATTATTAGAAACTTTAACCTCCTTCTTTCTTTAACAAGAAATGAGGAGGTTTTTTAAATTAAAGGTATTATGTTTTATGAAACAATTTGTTATTTTGTTTTTATTAATTATCTCTTTTAGTTTGACTGCCCAAAATACTAATGAAATTTCTTCATCTACTAATGAAACTACATCAGCTGTTTTAAATGAAGAATATAAAGTAAATGATGAATTAATGAACACTTTTAAATATGGAACTACTTCTCAAAAAATATCGGCTATTTCAAGAATAAAAAAGACTAAAAATGAAAATGATATATCTGCTATGGTGGAATATTATCCAAATGAAAAAAATAACAAAATAAAAATAGAGATAATAAATTTCTTTAAACAAAATGTTAATGATAAAGGAAAAACTATAATAGATTATGCTATAGTAGATGAAGATGATAGTGTGAGAAAAGAGGCTTATTATTTATGTTCTATTTATCCTGATATAAAATACGAGTCAAGTATTATGTCTTCTATCAGCAATGAATCTGGTCTTATATTAGACAGTATGATAAATGCTTTGGGAGCTATTAAATCTACTTTAGCTTCAGATTATTTGGCAGAGAAATATACTAATGATGTTATTGGCTCCAGTACAAAGATAGAGATATTAAGATATTTTTCTGAGACAAAAGATATTAAAGGCGAAGTTATTTGCAGGAATGCGGCACAAAATGCAGGGGAAGCTGCTTTAGTTCGCTATATGGGAATAGTTGCAATGGGTGCTTATCCGAGTGCTGAAAATTATGAGATATTACAGAAGATATTAAAAGAGGATTTACCTGAAGTTACTGCGAGGGTTATTTATATACTTCCAGAGTATAGCGCTTATGGGGATATTAAAAAAGATATTGTTGAAGCTTGCAAAAATGATAGCGAATCTGTGAGAATATATGCTATTAAAGCTTTAAATAATTATAAGACAGAGCCAGAGATTCAGGAGCTTTTGCTTTATAGACTTCAAAATGATAATTCTGAAAATATTACTCTTGAGGTATTAAATCTTTATAGTGATTCTATGCCTACTGGAGAGATGTTTGATGCCATTAAAAAATTAGCCGACTCTTCTGCAAACAAGAAAATTAAAGACAAAGCAAAATCAATAGTAGAAGGTTCTAATAATACAACAACAGAGACAACTACAGCTACTGCTTATTAATGTTTATGATTTTGAAAGAAATTGTTAAAGAATTAGAAATTATTTTATCGGATATTGCATTTTCTGGTATAGATAATGTTGACAGTTCATTTGTAGGAAAAATAGAGCTTCTTGAAAAAAAAGCTATGGAAAATAAAATAACTAATCTTAGTAATTTATTAGATGATTTTATAAACTCAATTAAAGATTATAAATTAGAAGATTCAAGAGAGAATTTACAAAGAGTTTTTATAAATGTTTCTAAATTAGATTTTTATATAAAGAATGCATCATATTAAAAACTATTTAAATTTATTATTCTGGGGCTTTGCCCCAGCCCCCACTTCTTTTGCCGAATAGGCACCTACTCGGTGGTGACCCAAAGAAGCAAAAGGACTGCATTTTTTAAGCTCAAATATAAATATTGCTTAATACATTAGATATATATTGTATTATATTAATTATTATTTCTTAATAGTTTTGTTTCCTATACTAGCTTTTTCTTCGTTTTGTTTATTATCTTCTTTCGCTGTCATCATAACAGAATTATTAACAACCTCATCACCATTTCCGTCATCTTCTGAAGGTCTTACTATTTGAGCTTTATCTGCTAATGATGATTTGAATATTTTTGTAGCTTCATCTTCGCTTTGATTTTCCATAATTGCAGTAGTTGCTGCAGATTCTGAAGCCATTAAATCTCCACTTGAGTGTACTATCATAACATCTTCAGGTCTAACAGTTATAAGTCCGTTAGCTGTTCTAACTGCCAAAGCAACTCCAGTGTCATTTTCCATAACCATCTCAACAGGTCCTAAGAATCTATTTCCAGCCTCGTCCATTACCTCAACACTTTTGCCAAGCATAGAATAACCACTTTGACTAGAGTAAAATGTTTTCATAGATTCTAAGTTCTTATTAACTTCAGTCATTTGCTCTACAGAAGAAAACTGTGCAAGCTGTGCTATCATATCTCTGTTATCCATAGGAGACAATGGGTCTTGATGGCTCATTTGTACTGTTAAGAGTTTTAAAAAGTCATCTTTACCTAAAGAGTTTTTAGCAGGGTCTCTTTCAAAATTATGCTGCAAGTTAAAAGCTCCAACTTCTTGCTTTAATATTCTTATCTCCTTATCACTCATTCTTAATGCTTCTGCTGATATCATAATTTTTTATCTCCTAAGTTATTTTTTATTTAATTATTTTTTATATTAATAAATTCAATTTTCTCTCTGGAACTATATTATAATTTTGTACGCTTACAACTTCTTCTTCTATATTGTCTGCTCCAAATCCATTTAAATTATTGCCTCCAAACTCAAACTCTCCATTTTCATTTGGCATATCCTGTCTAAGCATTACATCAAAACCTTCTATGTTTATTCCAATCTCATTTAAAGAACTAATGACAGTGTCTAAGTTTTTTGTAAATATGTCTTTTATTTCAGCATTATCCACAAATATTTTTCCAACTAAATTGTTATCAGCGTCCATACTTATTTTTAATCTCACCTTGCCCAAATATTCAGGATTAAGCGACATTAAAACTTCACTCTTACCATTATTAACAGCAACTTGTGCCTTCTCTACCAATTTTGACATCAAATCTTGAAATCTAATTATGTTTTCGGCAAGGTTGTTAGTATTTTGTGTTTTAGATACATTGTTATAATGATTATATCCTTTCAAACTGGAAGAAGAATCTTTCATGTTTATAATTGTAAGTTCGCTTCCTTTTTCATCGGATATAGTGTTATTTAAATTGCTGTTGTTATTTGCATTTTCTTTGGCTTCCTGCAATCTCATCTCTCTTTTATCAGCAACATTATTATCATCATTGCTTATAAGAGTTTCTGTAGAATTATTAACTATTTCGTCATTTGTATTTTCTGTTATTTTTGTATCTCTTATGTCTTTTGCATCTTTTACATCTGCTTTTTCTATATTATTATTTTTAGCATTTTCTTCTATGTTATTGTCTTGAACTTCTACCAACTCAAATATATCTGATAATTTTTCAATACTCTCATCATCATTTTGATAAGATATAGCAATATCCTCTAAACTTTCTAAAGCTATTATTAAATCAATAATTTCTTTTTTATCTTTTTCATCTAATTCTTCTAAATTAATATTTTTTAACTCTTCTTTTATATCTTCAATATCTTTAAGCAATGAAGATAATTTTTCTTCGTTAACTTTATTATCTATATTAGTGTTTTTATCTATTTGTGCTTTTTTATCAGCCTTATAATTTTCTATTATGAGTCCTGCTTTATCAATTAATTTTTTTGCTTTTTCTTTAGAAGTTATTATATTTTTTTTAATTTCATTGTTATCTGTATTTTCAGCGTTTTCTATATGTTTATTTTCTTTGCTATTGTTTTCTGATATTTCTGTTTTTTCTTCATTTACACTTTCTTTTAATTCAGTGTTTTTATCTTCATCAGTATTATTTTCAATACTTTCTTTTCTTATATTTTCAGTATTTTCAACATTGTTTTGAGGATTTTCATCTGTTATATTATTTTTTTGAGAAGATAAACTATTTTGATAATCTTCTTCTTTTTCTATAGATTTATTTGTAACACTTTGAGAATAAATGTCTTCACTATTTTTTGCTTCATCTAACATTTTAGCGAAACTATTATTATTATCATCATATAGATTATAAATTGTATTATTGTTATTAGCAGATATATTGCTGTCATTAAAAGATAATACATTGCTAACTGAGTTTATCATAAACATAATCCTCTTAAAAAATAAAAATCATATCACTTTTATGCTCGGAAATATAGAATTTTACTTTATAAAAAATATATTGCTTATATAATTATATTTTATAATTTTTTCTTCAACTTTTTCCCATAGCAAAAAGTTGCAAAAAGTACAATTTATTTAGCCTTATACTAAAAAATATGTATCAAATAATGTAGAATAAAACTTAATTTTAGTTTAAAAATGCAGTCTTTTTGGTTTTTTGTGTCACGCCACAAGGGCACTCCCTTCAGTCGCAAAAGAACTGGGGGTGTGTACCCTAAGGGCCACGCTTCGCAGGGGGGCTAGTCCCCGCAAATAATTAAATAAAATTAATTTAATACTATTGAAATATATGTGCTGTTTGAGAAATGATATTTGTGCCTGTTTCAAATGGTAAGAAAGGAAATTTTCCCATAATACCTGCTACTATATTTGAAGGCGGCATTGTTGATAATCTATTATATTCATTTACATGTGTATTATATGTTTCTATCGCTTTTTTTTCTTCTTGTATGATGGGTCTTATTGTTCTTAAAGCTTCCATATAAAATTGATTTGTTCTTAAAACAGGATAATTCCTTGCCGTATAATCTATTTTATTTATATTTTCTTGTATTCTTGCTTGAATATATTGAAATTCTTGAAAGGTTAGCGGTTTTTCTATTAATTTATCATCTATATCTATTTTACTTAATCTTGTTATATAATTACTCAATGAAGTTATTGTGTATGTATCTAATCTTGGTATTTTTGATACTGCATTATAATATTGTATAGAGGCTTCTCTTTTTTTAGAATAAATATCTAATATATTATTTAAATATTCTCTTGATAATTTCTCTTCAGTGAGAATAGATTTTTTTATAGAAGTAGTAGTTACTATCATAAATATGCTAATAGCTACAACATTAACTATTATAAATATTATAGCTACAATAGAACCCTTCATTAGCTTTCCTTAAATATTTTGTTCAAACAATAAAACAATTATATATAAATAAAAGTAAATTGTCAAAAGAATATACATATACTATTTTTTTAAAGTTGATTTTATCACTTCTATATCGCTGGATATATCCATTATGTTATTATTATATATTGTATTTAATGTTGTTTTTAAGTTTTCTTTCATTGCTATAATAGAATCCATTATATCATTTTTTAATTTTGTATTATCTTGTTCTATTTTTGATTTTTCTAAATCTATATATGTGTTTATTATTTTTATTATTGTAGGTATATTATATTCAAGAAGTTTTTCTAATTCTTTTATTGCTATTTTATTATTGTTAGTACTTTTTGCAGATATTTCTATTATATTTTTATAGAGCTCATTTAATTCTTTAATATTTTCTTTTAATTCATTATCTTTAATTTTGATTGACATATTATTTATAAGTTTATTATATTTTAGAGAATTATTAATTATATCATATCCTTTATTATTTCTATTAGTTAATTCTATTTTATTATATTTATCATCAAATTCTTCTTCTGTCATAAATGTAAACTTTAATAAATCTATTACACAAAGAATAGTAGGTATAAAAGTCCAAAAAAACAAAACATGCAATACGCCTCTCTTTGTTTGGCCGAGGTAGAATTTTTGTATGCCAATACCGCCAAGCATTATAGACAATGCAGAATATATTATAGCATAAGCTCTTTTTTTCATTTTAGTCTTTTACCATAATTTATAATTTTTTAAGAAAATGATTTATATTTATTTATACTAAATTTGGTTACTCTTTTATAACCAGTTATAATTCTAAAAATAGCATAAAAAAAACCTAATCCATAAAACAGATGCGTTATAAAAAACATAAATGGGTATATAAACATACCTAATATTTTATTTATAATTCCTTTTTCTTTTATAGATTTTATTATTCCTGCTAAAATAGTAGCTGTCAAGTATATTATAGCAGGAATAAAATATATAGCTATATAATTAATTTTGCTGCATAGATAAATGGCTAATATGATTGGCAGTAATAATATATAAATACTAAAGAAAGCAGGCAATGTAAATATTAGGTTTTTTTTATTGAAGTTTTTATAAAGCTGTTCAAATCTTCCCCTTCCATAGTTAAGTAACATTTTTATATATGATTTTAAATTTCCTCTTGGAGGTCTTCTTACTATTATCTCAGGGTCATACATTAGTTTATACCCTAAAGAAAGTATTTTATCAATTAATGCATTTTCTTCATTCGGATATAAACTTTCATCAAAAAGCCCCGCTTCAAATATCACATCTCTTCGTATAAATAAATTGCAAAGTATCACATCTCTGTCGGTTCCTTCTCTATAAGTAGAAGAGTTTTTACTATATCTATTTGCTATTGGGCCAACTGCATAATAGGAACGCATACAAGAATCAATATATCTTTCTTTTGCATTTGAAATAATATGAATAGCAGGTCCTCCAACAATTGCTATTTTCTCATTGCTTTCAAATATTTCTGCTGCTCTTTTTATATTAAGCGGATCTATAAGTGAATCATTATCTATAAAATATATGATATCTCCTGATGCTTTTTTTAAACATTCATTTCTTTGCACTGTAGGGTGAGTACCTTCAGCTTGAAATATTTCTATATTATTTTTATTATAATCAGATAGATAAATTCCTACTAATGTACTTTCTATATTTTCACCTATTCTATGAGGAATAATCACACTTACTTTTAATGACACTTATATTTACATCCCAATATTTCTAAAATAAGCAGTTCTTAAATTAGCAGCCATCTCCTCAGGGCTGGTAGGATTGCAAGGAGCCCAAGCACCTGTTTCTGATGAAGCATTAAATTTTTGTTTTTCTTTACTTCTCATAGGAGGGAAGAACTCTATATGATAACGCCAAATATCATTATAATTAAATCCATCATTTACAGGAGCACTATACATACACATCATATAAGGGAATTTCATATCAAATAATGTGTCTAATGTAGTAGTAGCTTTTTTCAAAGTATCAGCTAAAGATAAAGATTCTTTTTCATTAAAATCATTTATTGCTATAACATTCCTCTTAGGCATAATCATAATACCATAAGGATATTCAGAAGCAAATGGAAGGAAACATACAAAGTCTTCATTTTCAAATATGATTCTTCTTCCGTCTTCAATTTCTTGATCGAGCATATCAGCAAATAGGTTTCTATTTTTTAAATTATAGTAGCTTGAAGCCATATCTATTTTTCTTTTAATTCTCAATGGTATCCAGCTATAGCCATATATCTGACCATGAGGATGCGGCATAGTAACCCCAACTACTTCACCTTTATTTTCAAAAGGCATAATATATTTTATTTTTTTATTTTCAGCTATTTTAATCATTCTTTCCTGCCATAATTTTACGAGCTTTAATATATGCTCAACAGGCAATTCTGGAAGCGTAGTATTGTGATCTGAAGAATATAGTATTACCTCACATTTTCCTATGGAAGGCGCAGTTCTAAATAGTTTACCATTGTCTACATCATCTGGATAAGGCGGTTCAAAAGATAGTGCAGGAAAGTCATTATCATAACAGAGAACATCATAGCTGTCTGGTACTTTGCCGCTTCCCGGGCAAAAAGGACAATAATCTTTAGGCATTTGCGGACGTGCTTGCCTATGACTTGCTATCATAACATAATCTCCAAGTAAAGGATTATAACGTAATTCTGCCATAATTAATATACTCCTGATGATTTTTATATTTCGCAATAATTATATACCTATTTTGTATAATAATCAAATATTTTGTAATTTATTTTTTATAATCATTATGTTATAATGTCGGCTATAAATATTGAGGGTTAATTATGAGAATTATAATAATATCTGTTTTATTATTTTTACAAATGTTTTTTGTTATTTATGCTGATACTACTGTTGATTTTAGGCTTTTTACAAGTTCCTATGCATATAATGGAGAAAATACCTATTGGCAAGAAACCAGAACAACTTTAACTTATTTTGAAAATTTTACAGAGGGAGCTTTTGATATAAAGTTTAATGAGCTTATTACTTTAAGTGTTGGGGCTTCTGTATTTTTTCCATTTACATTCGAGTTTCCTCAGGGTATAAGAGTTTTTCCTATAGTTACCACCCAACTATCGAATGAATATATTGCATTAAGGATAGGCACAATGAAGGGAGGGCATAATTTACCTTCTCCTATAAGAGACCCTTTAATGGATATGACTCCAGTTGTTCGTTCTACTCCAGATAATACTTTGATAGCTAAAGGACCAGAAGAGTATAAATATAATGAACCTTTTACGCATGGTTTTTATGAATATGGAGCATCTTTTGAATGGTTTAAGGGGGGAAGAGGCGAAATATATATGAATTGGCAGATACAGCACAATGCTAAACATAGGGAAAGGTTTGATGTTGGGCTTACTTATGCTTTAGATTTTCTTCATGATATAGCAACTCCATATTTGGGTGTTCATTATTGGCATAATGGAGGGCATGAATATCCTTTTGTAGAAGGAAGTCCTGCTATAACAGAAAACTATGTAGGTGCAATCGGTATTAATAGTGAATATTTATCAATACTTTATATGGCTTCTTATAATTTGGTTGATAGAGATAATATTGCAGGACAATTTGGTCATGCTTTATTCCTAAGGGGTAATATAGATGTTATGACTTGGTTTAAGATAGAGCCTATAGTATTTGTTTCTGGTTGGTATATCAATAAAAATCATAAATTTATAAGTGTAGAAGGTGACCCATTTTATAGAGTACCATTTTATTTTGGCTTGAACATTACTAAAGATTTTGTATTCGATAATGGTATAGTATTGAGTTTGGGGTTTGTTAATGGATTATTCTTAACAGAAGAAAATAAAGTTGGTATAAGGTATGACCAAACATTGAAATTTGATTTTACATATTTAGTTCCTATAAAGCAATAAATATTTTATATTTATTATTTAACTATTTTTTATGTTTCATGTTTTAAAATGCATATATTTTTTGTAATACAATAATTTTTTATATAAGGAATAACTATGTTAAAAAAATTATCTTTGTTAATTTCACTAATGTTTATCTTTTTTAGCTTTGCCAATGCGCAAACAGCGAAGTCTACATTAGACGGCATGATGCAGTCTTATAATGGAGAGATGAATGCTTCTGCTATGTACGCAGAATTTGCTAAAAAATCACAAAATAAGAGTGTATCAACTATGTTCAAAGCTGCTTCTGCTGCTGAGGCTATACATGCTAAACTTTTAAATGATATGGCTATATCTAACAAATTAACTGCTAAACCTTTAACTGCTAAAATTAATCCTGTTAAAACATCTACAGATAATGCTCATTTACAAGCTGGTATTAAAGGTGAAACTTATGAATATACTAAAATGTATCCTGCTTTTAGTAAGGTAGCTATGGCTGAGGGTAATAAAGATGTTGCTAATTTAATGAATATGATAGCAAGCGTTGAAAAAACACATGCTCAGTTATATGATAAAACTATGAAAGATTTGGCTGCTGGACAGGGATTACCTGAAGGTTATTATGTATGTCCTGTTTGCGGATATATAGAAAGAGGAAGCTCTCCTGATGAATGTCCTATTTGTAGTGCTTCTGGAAGTACTTTCCAAGCTTTTTTGAGCTAAAATTATAGATTTTTGTAAAGCGGCATTGATAACGTTATTGTTATTGATGCCTTTTTTTATATTTATATGATTTATTCTATTAAATATGAAATGAGTAAGTATATTAGTTTTTTAAAAAATAAATAAAATAATTATTATAAAATTAATGTATATTAATAATATTATATTTATAAAAATAATAAAATATAAAACTTTAATTTATTTTTTAATGTATAATGCAAAAATTACTAAACAATTAAGAATTATATATGATTTTCAATTGACAAATTATCATATTTTATTATAATCATAGCCTATGATTATTGATTTTGCTGTAAACAAATTGATAGTAGTCTTTTCATACTTATCCAAAAAATATACAAGACATATAATATAATCTTTTAAATTCTATAGGTTATAGAATCCATTTCTATTTTTTATATTAAAAAACATTAGGAGTGTATGCTATGTCTAATAATTATTTACCTGAAATTTTTGAAACTTTTAATGATGCCCGTAAAAAAGGCTTTATTACAATGAAAGAAGAGAAGGATAAAGGGAAAAAAGTAGTTGGTACTTTTTGCACATATACGCCAAGAGAGGTGATATATGCAGCTGATGCTATAGCGGTGTCATTATGTTCTACCAGTGATGAAACTATACCAGAGGCTGAGAAGTATTTGCCTAAGAATTTATGTCCTCTAATAAAATCAAGTTATGGTTTTGCTGTTACAGATAAATGTCCTTATATGTATTTTTCAGATATTATAGTAGGGGAAACCACTTGCGATGGTAAGAAGAAGATGTATGAGCTTTTGGGAGAGATAAAAGATACACATGTTATGCAGCTTCCATATTCAAAGAATGAATTTGCTGTTGCTCTTTGGAAAAATGAGATTAAAGAACTTATAAAAAAATTAGAAGAAAAATTTAACGTAAAAATTACAGAAGAAAAATTGAAAGAAGCTATAAAATTATGCAATGAAGAGAGAAAAGTAATAAGAAAGTTTTTTAATTTAGGTAAATTAGTGCCTTCTCCTATAAAGGGAAGTGATATGCATGAAGCTTTACAATCATCTAATTATAAATTTGACAGGAAGCTCTATATAGAAGAGATAAAAAATTTAGTTGATACTTTTAATGATAAATATAAAAAAGGTGAATCTCCATTTAATAAAAATACTCCGAGGATACTTATTACAGGCTGTCCTACAGGTGGGCTTGTAGAAAAGATAGTAAAACAGCTTGAAGAGGTGGGAGGAAATGTTGTATGCTTTGAAAGCTGTGTGGGGACAAAGAATTTTGAGATGCTTGTTGATGAGAATAAAGAGCCTATAGAGGCTATTGCTGAGAGATATTTAAATATACCTTGTTCTGTTATGAGTCCTAACAATGAAAGAATGGATATTATAAAAAGATATATTGATGAATATAAAATAGATGGTGTAGTGGACGTTATTTTAAGCTCTTGTCATACTTATGCTGTAGAAGGTGAAAAGATTAGACGCACTGTAGAGGAATGCGGAAAGTCTTATTTACAAATAGAGACTAATTATTCTAATAGTGATACTGCTCAGCTTAGAACGAGATTAGAAGCTTTTGTTGAGATGCTATAAATATATTATTTTTTTATTAATAAATTTTAAGTTATGGAATTAAAAAATGATATATTTTGACAATGCAGCTACTACATTAAAAAAACCAGACACAGTTGCTAAGGCAGTTTTTGAGGCAATAAACAGCTTTGCAAATGCTTCAAGAGGCTCTTATGAATTATCATTAAATAGCGAGAGAGTTATACTTGATACAAGAGAGAAAATAGTTAAACTTTTTAATGGATATAGCCCAAATTATGTTGCATTTACAAGCAATTCTACAGAAGCATTAAACACAGTAATAAAAGGCATAATTAATAAAGATAGCCATGTTATAACTACGTCACTTGAACATAACAGCGTTTTAAGACCTCTTTATGAAATGCAAGAACTTGGAACAGAGCTTACAATAATAAAAGCAAATAACAAAGGCGAGTTGAATTATAATGATATAGAAAAAAACATAAAACCAAATACTAAAGCAATTATATGTACGCATGCTTCTAATGTTATAGGTGATGTTTTGGATATTGAGTTTATTGGTGATTTATGCACTAAACATAATATATTATTTATACTCGATGCTTCTCAAACAGCAGGAAGTATTGATGTAGATATGAAGAAAAACAATATAGATATGGTATGTTTTACTGGTCATAAAGGTTTGATGGCTCCTCAAGGTACGGGCGGATTATGCATAAAAAAAGGTGTAGATATTAAGCCATTAAAAACAGGAGGCTCTGGAATAAAAACCTATTCAAAAACACACCCAGAAAATATGCCTACAAGACTTGAAGCGGGTACATTAAATAGCCATTCTATAGCCGGGCTTAATGCTGCTTTAGAGTTTATAGAAAATGAAACTGTAGAAAAAATTAGAGATAAAGAAAGAGAGTTAGCTGATTGCTTTTATAATGGAGTTAAAAATATAGAAAACATTAAGCTTTATGGAAATTATAATACAAAAAAAAGAACTTCTATAGTGTCTTTAAATATTGGAGATACAGATTCTGCAAAAGTGTCTGATATATTATCAAGCAAATATAATATAGCAACGAGGGCAGGAGGGCATTGTGCACCTCTTATGCATGAGGCTTTAGGCACTATTAAACAGGGTATTGTGAGGTTTAGCTTTTCCTATTTTAATACATTTGAAGAGATAGAAAAGGGAATTGACGCTGTGAGGGAGATAAGTAAAAGTTTATAAGTTATAAAACTATTAAATAAAATTAAAAAAATTAAAAAGAGAAATTAATTAAAGGAAAAATAAAAATGTATTATGTTGGCATAGATATAGGTTCAACGGCTTCTAAGGTTGCTGTTTATGATGATGAAAAAAATGATTTTGTAGAACTGTTTATGATTCCTACTGGCTGGTCTGGAGTGGAAGCTTCTTCACAAATATTAAAAATGCTTGAAGAGAAAAACATAAAAAAAGAAGATTCATATTTTATTGGTACTGGTTATGGGAGAGTTGCTATAGAATATGCTGATAAAACCATAACAGAGATTACTTGTCATGCTAAGGGGGCTAATTTTTTATTTTCAAATTTAGACGGCACATTGATTGACATAGGAGGTCAGGATACAAAAATAATAAGCATAAAAAACGGCAAAGTTGACAATTTTATTATGAATGATAAATGTTCTGCCGGCACTGGTAGATTTATAGAGTTAATGGCTAATTCTTTGGGTTGTTCTATATCTACGCTTCTTGAAGAGGCTCAAAAATGTGAAAGCACTGATGTTGTAATAAGTTCTATGTGTACTGTATTTGCTGAAACGGAGGTTATAGGTCTTAAGGCTAGCGGAAAAGAAAAAAAAGAGATTGCTTATGCTATAGTAAACTCTGTTGCAAATAAAGTCTCTTCATTATGCGGAAAGTTTAAAGATGATACTTATTTTTTAACGGGCGGCTTATGCATATTTGATTATTTAGTTAAAGTGTTAGAAAAAGCCTTAGGCGGAAAAGTGATAACCGATAAGAGAGGACAGTATGCTGGTGCTATTGGAGCTGCCATAATAGGCTTTGAAAAAAAATCTAATAATAAAGTAATTAACAATACAAAAAATAATATAGCAGAAAACAATGAACATAATAAAGAAAAAAGATTAATAATAACATTCAATACCACAACAGATGTTATGAGAGCAGAAAAAGCTTTTAAAAATATCATGGCTCAAACTAATGAAGTATTAGGAAATATTATATCTATACCAAGTGAAATATCGGCAGGCTGCGGAATGTGCTGGGAGAGTGAAGTTGTTTTTGAAGAGAAGTTAATTGATATATTAAAAGAAAATGATATAGAATATGATAATTGCTATAAGATAGAAAAATAGCTTTAATATATACTAAATTTTTTAATTGTTTGCAGGGCTTTGCCCCCTGTGAAGCGTGCCCGTAGGGTAGCACACCAGTTCTTTTACCAAGTAGGTACCTTTCGGTATTGATATAATAGAACCTTATATCTTTCGGATACGCTTCGCGAAGAACTGCACTTTTATTCAAATATAACAAATATTATTTTGGATTATATATTACTAACATATAAAGTTTAAATACTTGCACTTTTTGCAACTTTGACGAAGTCCACAGCGTGTAAGGCGGGAAAAAGTTGAATAAAAATTGATGTAAAATAATAGTTTTAATATATACTGAATTTTTTAATTATTTTCAGGGCTTTACCCCCTGCGAAGCGTGCCCGTAGGGTAGCACTCCACTTCTTTTACCGACGCTCTGCGTGCCGTAGGCAAGGTACCTTTCGGTATTGGTATAAAAGAAGCTTATATCCTTCGGATACGCTTCGTGAAGAACTGCATTTTTTTATATAAAAAAGCAGCTATTAAAAAATAATAACTGCTATTAATTTACAATTTTTTAGTTACAGTCAATATCTATATAATCACCTAATTTAAAATGATTAGTAAAATCTGCATATTTATCTAAAGTTTTTCTTTTTATAAATTTTCCATGCCCTTTAGTGCCTACAAACTTATTGTCTTTGCATACAATTTTTCCTCTTGATATAACTGTATCAATAGAACATAAAAGCTCAATTCCTTCATAAGCAGTATAATCACAAGCTCCATGCATATTAGATTTTGTGATTACTGATTTTTTATTAGGGTCTATTATAGTAATATCAGCATCAGCATTTGGAATAATAGCACCTTTCTCTGGATAAAGACCATATATTAAAGCAGGGTTATAGCATAAAGTTTCAACAAATTTATTTATACTTATTTTTCCTTTCATAACGCCTTCAGAGAATATCAAAGGATATCTTTCCTCAACTCCGCCTGCACCATTAGGGCATTTAGTGAAATTATCTTTTCCTTTTATTTTATCTGTTTCATAATTAAAAGGACAATGGTCTGTTGCTATTACCTGAATATGTCCATCTGAAATAGCTTTCCATAGTCTGTCTGAGTCTTCCTGTTTTCTTAATGGAGGAGACATTACAAATTTAAGTCCGTCTTCTCTATCATATTCTTTATCAGTTAAAACTAAATATTGAGGACAGGTTTCTGAAAAAATATTTTTGTGCCCCAAAGCCCTCGCATTAACTATTTCATCAACACTTTTTGCTGCAGAAGTATGAACTATATATACAGGAGCATTTCCCGCTATAACAGATAAATGTATAATCCTATTAACTGCCTCTGCTTCTGCTTCAGGAGGTCTGCTTATAGGGTGATAATGTGCAGAAGTTTTTCCTTCTTCAACAAATTTCTTTTTTAAATATTCTACTACATAATGGTTCTCAGCATGAAAAGCAGAAACTCCATTAAGCTCTTTCATTTTTTTAAGTACACGCACAACATTATCATCTTCTATTTTATAGTTGTAAGTTAAATACAATTTTGTACTTTGTAAACCTTCCTCTTTTGCTAATACTTCAAGCCCATTAAGAACATCTTCATCAACATGCTGTAAAACTCCGTGAAAACTATAATCAATTACAGCTTTTTTGTCAGCAAGAGTATGATAATATTTTAATTGATGAAACACATCGCAGTCTTTAGGTCCAAATCCCATATGATCAACTATAGTAGTAGTACCTCCGCAAGCAGCAGCTATAGTACCAGTATAAAAATCATCAACAGCTCTCCCAATTCCAACATCTATATCCATATGTGTATGAACATCAATTCCTCCAGGCATTACATATTTGCCAGAAGCATCAATTATTTCTGCTCCGTCACATTTTAAATCAGCACCTATCTTAGATATTTTTTCATCTTCTATTAATATGTCAGCCTTATAAGTTTCTGAAGCATTAACTATAGTACCATTTTTTATAATAATTTTCATAGCACTTCCCTATATTAGTAAAATGACAATTTAATTATACTAAAAATTTTATTAATATCAATTTATAAATTTATATAATTTTATTTTGTAGCTAATACTAATAATAAGCATAAATATTATATACAATTAATATTACTATATTTATATATAAAAAAATATTTTATGATTTATATTTAAGTTTTATGTGTTTTTTATCTTATTATGTAAACTTATATTCATATTTATTTGTGTTATTTGAAATTATAAGAGATAAATAGTTTTTTATAGTAAAAAAAATTAAAATAAAATGAACATTATTAACAAAAATTTGTAAACTTATCTTGTTTTATTTTCATACAATGCTAAAATATGATAAATTAATATAAAATTTTGATATTGCGGAGTTATATATGAAAAAAATACTAATTACAGTTATCTCTATCATTTCTTTTTCTTCTTGTTTATTTCCTTTAAGTTCTTTTGACTTATCATTATCTCTTCCAGTTGGGGCAAGCTTTCCTAGTTTTCAAAATAATGATAAAAATCTAAATAATGGTATAAACTATCGTCCAGAGGCTGCTATAGAAATAGGTTTATTATTAAAACCTAAATTTAATTTTGAAATTACGAATAATCATATAATATCTGCTGGAATCGAATTAGGGTATTACAGAGATACTTTTCAATTTGATTATGATTATAATAATATTACAGATACTTCCGGCACTACAAAACTTAATAGTCAAATAGTACATGTATTTGATAGCTTCAATATAGGCGGTACTTTTGAGTATCAATATTTGAATTTCTTTTGCGGTATTGGAGTTGGATTTAAAATTCCTTTAGCTGGCGCTTATTGGTATGAAGAGACAGAAAAGAGATTAAGTTTAGGTCTTTTGTATGGAGCTTATAAAAATGCATTTATATTTATACCATATACAAAAATATTTGCAGGTCTTGATATAGGTATAATAAATATAAGTGCTTATCTTAATTTTGATTTACCTTATGTAGAGACAAGAGGAGAGCTTACTGTAGATTCACAAACTTATTCATCTGTAAGCGGTAAACTATCTTCTGTAGATTTGGGAGTGCAAATATCTTTAGATTTAGATTTATTTAATGATACTAAATATTAAATATATTTTTTGTAAATTTAGAAATAAGAACTTATAATCATATATAGGTTTTTATTTCTATTGATATTTATTTATAATAAAATATAATAAAAAAATTAGTAGAAAAGGAGTAAAGGTATAATGAAAACTTCTGTAATTATTATGGCTGGCGGAATAGGCGAGAGGTTATGGCCTTTAAGCAGGGAAAAAAAGCCAAAACAATTTTTAAAAATAATTGATAATAAATCGCTTATAGAACAGACAATAGATAGAGCTTTACAAATTACAGAAGAAGAAAATATTTTTATAATAACAGGTAAAAGATATAAAGAGGCTTTTTCTACTTATATACCAAACTTTAAAAAAGATAATATTATATATGAACCTATTGGGAGAGATACGGCTGCTGCTGTGGCTTTAGGAGTATTAACCGTAAAAGAAAAAATAGGCAATTCAAATGTGGTAATAATTCCTGCTGACCCTATAATAAAAGAAGAAGACTTATTTATAAATACTATAAAAGAGGCTATTAAATCAACATCAGAAACTAAAAATATAGTTGTTGTAGGAATAAAACCTACAAGAGCTGAAACTGGATATGGATATATAAAATTAGATAAAAACATAAAAGGCAATGAATATATTGTTCATAGATTTGTAGAAAAGCCGGATTTTGAAAATGCAAAGAAGTTTCTGGAAGATGGAAGTTATTTATGGAATAGCGGTATGTTTATATGGGACAGTGAAAGCATATTAAACAGTATAAAGAAATTTATGCCTGATACATTTAATAAAGTAAGTGATACATTAAAAAACATTGATGATGAAGATAAGGCATTAGAAATATTTAATAGTATTGATAAAATTTCTTTCGACTTTGGTGTAATGGAAAAGATAGAAAATATTATATGCATAAAGTCATCATTTTTCTGGGACGATTTAGGGGCTTTTTCTGCACTTGGAAGAATACATGATAAAGATGAAAATAATAATGTTGTAATAGGTCAAGTTTATGTTAAAAATTCTAATAATAATATAATAATAAATGATGATGATGATTTGCTTACTTTAAATGGAATTAATAATACAACAATTGTTAAATCTAATGGTGTTGTTTTGATGTATCCTAATAATGAAGATTCTAAAATAAAAGAGATATTAAAAGATATTAGAGAAAAAAATGAATTAAATAAATATAAAGAATTATTATAATTTTATATCTATAATTTTATATCTTTTTATTAAGAATAGTTTCTTTATATATTTTTTCTTTTGCTTGTTTTATTTTTTCTTGGCTTTCTTTTTCTTTTTTGCTTTTTTGATTGTCTTCTATAAGTGTACCATTTATTAGTACATTTTTTAAGATTATATTTTCATTTTTAATTAATTCATGAGGCAAAGTTGTGCCTTTTATTTCAACATTTTCAAATTTTAAACTTTTATGAAAAATAAGGTTTCTAAAATCTGCATCCTTTTCAACTATTATATTCTCTAACGAAAAATCATCTTTTAAGTTTACATTTAATAGACTTAAATTATTGCTAAAATGAACATGATTAAAAACAGATTTTTTTATAAAGTCAGAATTAGTAAAATTGGCATTGCAGTTAATTTTGGCATTATATAAATTAATAGATTCAAAATTAGACATTGAGAAGTTTAAATCCATATTTATAGTAGAGTTTTTCATTATAATTTCTTTGCTTATATTAGACATTCTTATAAATAAACCAGAATCAAATAAAGCATTAGTAAAATCAAGAGATATATCTAATTTTAAATTACTAATATTAAATGGGGCATAAAATGAAGCATCAGAAAAATTAAAATTTGAATCTTTTTCTATTTTTAAACTTTCAAAATTAAATCCTTCATAGCTAATCATATGAGAAAAATTATAATAGCCTCTATATATATCATCTCTTATAATGTTTCTAAATAGATTAGAAGGCTTATTTTCTGATTTATAGTGTATGATACATAAATCATCTTTATAAACTTCTCTGTCGCATTTCTCTGTGTTTGATATTAATTGTTTACATATACTAGGCATAATTATTAAAACATAAAGCTTAAACCAAAATCATGCGAAATATTGTTTTTATTAAACTCATCAAATATTATAGCATAATCAAGTCTAAACAAATCAATATATAATGAAAGCCCCAAAGAAACTCCATTATTTCCAATACCAAGTCTTGCTAAAATACCGCTTGGCAATTTAGCAGAACGTCTTTTTTGCATAGCAGTAGGCTCATCTAATACACTCTCAGGTAAATCATCAAACCAAGAAGATGAAGAAGATTTATTAAATAATCCTAATTTATTAAAATCTATTATCATAGCTTCAAGACCTAAAGATATATTATGAGTGATAGAAGGAACACCTACAGAATAATTAAGCGAAATAGATACTGTAGAATCTTCTTTAGCATAAGCAATAGAGGCTACAATGTCTGTGTCTATGTTAGCAAATACGTTATTATAAAAACCAAAATTTCTAATACCAGCACCAATTTTAAACACAGGAGTAAAAATAGACTGCATATAATATAAATCTAAAAATCCTCCAAAAATGTTTTTATTTAAAGAATTATTTAATACTCCTTTAATGTTTCCGCCTATAAAAGACTTATCATTTATGGAATATGCAAAGGCAATATTTGCTAAATAAACTCCGTTATATATATTATCTTTTTTGTTTCCAAGTGCATCATAACTTTGTATTTTGTTTATCTCTGAAGCAAAACCCAAACCTATTGCATAAGAATTACCTGTATGAGAATATGAGGCATTAAATATATACTCGTTTTTAAAATCTGGTGATAAGGTATAATTTATATTAATGCTGTCTCTAATAAGTCCCATTAATGAAGCTGAGTTTACAAATAATGCAGAAGAGTCATTTCCTATTAGAAAAGTGCTGTTCATCATTCCTCTGCTTCTTGTGCTTGTATAATTTAAAATAGATAAAGAATGTCTTGAAGATAATGTATTAGCAGATAATAAAAAGCTAAATACAAAAAGAATAATAAAAATAAAACTTAACTTTTTTATCACGATATAACTCTAATCAATAATTTTTGTAATTATAACATATAAGAAATCTTAATACAATAAATTAACTATTAATTATTATTGCTAAACTCATAATACAAAATATATTGCTCTATTAAATATTTTTCTCCATAATAAACCAATGCTATATAATATTCTCTGTTTTTGCTAAAGTTTATATTGTCAATTCTGTTTACGGCTTTTCTTATATAATTATGATTCTCATCAAAAAGTATAATATCTATATCTTCTTTATATTCTAAAATAATATTTATATAAGAATCTATATCTGTTTTGTTTTTTATTCTATAAAAGTCTATATCTATTATATTATAATTTTTTAAATATGGCTTAATCTTTTCATCTAAAACTAAATCTTTCTTAATAAAAAAGCCATTTATTTTTTGATTTGGATATTCTATCTCTTCAGCATATAAAATATTATCATTATATTCGTTTCCATTTTTATATTTGTAATCCTCAGAAAAATTTAATTTTATGTTGTAGTCAATCTCTCCTTGAGAGGTTAATTTTAATAAATATTCATTTTGGTTTAATACTATATCTTTTAATTCTATATTTCCAAAATAATTTTTTGCATTATGAGTTTCTAATTTGAAAACAATATCTTTATTTTCTTTATTATAAAATTCTAATACAATATCAGAGTTATTATTAGCATAAAGCCCAAAGTTCATTATAAAACCATTAGTAGGCTTAATATGATAATAGTCTATATCATCAATTTTAATGCTTCCTTTTAAGCTAATATCAGACTCTATAAACTGAGCATACTCTTCATTATCATTAGGCTCTATTTCATTAACTGTGTTTGTATTATTATTCCTATTGCAAGAAATTAATAATATAAGCATAAAAATTAATATAATATTTTTAATCATAAAATAATTAATCATTCCATAGCAACAATTTTTAAATAATGTAAAAACTCTTTATCATCGCACATGGTTTTGCCTTCATCATCAGACAACTTAGCAACAGGTTTTCCATTAACCATTTGAAGTTTCATTACAATATTTAAAGGTTTAGCAATAGGTTCAAAATCATTCATAATAAATGTACCTATTCCAAAAGTAACCTTAGTTTCGTTTTTGAACTCTTTATATATATTATAAGCTTTATCAAAATTAAGGCTGTCAGAAAATAGCAGAGTTTTTGTTTTAGGGTCAATTCTTAAGTCTTTATAATGCTTTATAACTTTATATCCCCATTCAATAGGGTCTCCAGAATCATGCCTTATACCGTCATAGAGCTTTGCAAAATATAAATCAAAATCTTTTAAGAATTTATCAGTACCCAAAGTATCAGATAATGCAATACCTAAATCGCCTCTATATTCATTAACCCAAGATTGAAGCATAAATTTTTGACTCTCTGCAAGTCTCACTTTATCTAAAGCCTGCCCCACTTGATAATATTCATGAGCATTAGTGCCAACCGCAAGTAAATTATACTTCTGAGCAAAATATACATTACTAGTACCCACTAAACAATCTGATGGAACTTTTTCTTTTAATATAGAAATAGCTCTATCTTGCCACTTAAAAGAAAATCTTCTTCTAGTTCCAAATTCAGAAAACTTAAAACCATTCTCAGCATTATATATAGGAAGTAATTTCTCATCTAATTTTTTTATTAGATTTGATTCTCCTTGTTTATAAACTTCTTTTTCTCCATTAGTTTTACAAATAGTATAGTAATAATATATTTCACTTATCATAGCAAGTACAGGTATTTCCCAAAGAATAGTTTGATACCAAGGTCCCTCTATAGAAACGGTTAATTTGTTGTCTTCAAAAGAGGCATTAATATGTTCTTCTAATGGTCTGTATAATTTTAAAAACTCTATATAATCTCTCTTTATAAACCTAAGAGAGGCTAAATATTCAAGTTCTTTTTTTTGAAATGTTAAATTGCAAAAATGCTTTATCTGCTTTAATAACTCATCATGCATCTCTTTAGTCCATTCTAATATATTTCTGCTTCTAAAAATATATTTTACCCAAACATTAGAAAATTGCCTTAAAGCACATTGCTGCATTGTGAATTTATATAAATCAGTATCAAGCAAACTATTTATTATATTATCCATAAATAAATCCTTAAAAACTTTATCTATTTTTTATTTCTTTCTATAATTTTAGAAAGCTGATAAAGTCTGTATATACCAGATATAAACCCAAAAAATATACCAGCTATAGTAAATAATGGAGAAGTGTTTAATTTTTTATCGGCTAAATTTCCAACAAAAGCAAGCCCCAATATTATGCTTCCAAACTCAATACCTAAAGCAGTGTATTTTATTCCATTTTTTATATTATTCTTGCTGTTCATAATTAAGCGTTGTAAAAATTAAAGGATTAACATATTCAGAAGCTAATTTTAATTCATATTCAAGTTCGCCTGTTTTGGCATTTCCTATAATATCGCCTTTTTTTACATCAACATTTGTTTTTACAGAAGTAGTGGCTAATCCCTTATAAGTAGTTATAATACCGTATCTATGATAAATAACTATACTTACTCCCTCATCTTTATTGTATACTACACTATTAATTGTACCAGAGGCAGTTGCCCTAACAAGTGTACCTGCTATTGTTTGAAAACCTATGCCTTTTGATAAAAAAGAGTCCTTTTGATATGGTTTTGATATAACAGCATATCTGGAGTCTATTGGTGTAATTGTAGGCACATATTCTAATGCATTATTTTTAGAATTAATATTAGCTTTCAATTCTTCTAAATAATTTTTTAAATTTTCAAACTCTTTGGCTCTGGCATTTAAAAGTGTTATATTATCAACATTGTTTGTAGTTATTAAATTAGTATTTTCTATTTTAAATTTATTCATCATATTAGACATATCTTCTCTATAATAATCATTAGAAAATACTGTATTAAACAAATTCTCCAAAGAATTAATCTCTTCAAGTCTCTCTTGATAACTTCCTGTAAGTACAAGTGTTTTGCTTGCAATTACAGTATTTTTTGTAAGAGAAGAGAATGTTATAAAAAGTGCAATTATTATAAATAGAAGTATTATTAAAATTCCATATATAGGGATAGATAAAGTTTTAGTTTTCTTTTTGGAATGCGGTATAAACATAAAATAAAGCCTATGAGACAATATTTTATGTAATTTATAAAAAAATGAAGAATTATTAGAATTATTCTTTTTATAAAAGTTGTTTTTTTTCTTTTTTTTATTTTTGTACATATTGCAAAATTATAACAATAATACAAAATTATATCAATATTAAATGAATATTTGTTATTTGTTATTACCTGCATATATTATAATTTTTTTGTTATGCCATTTGATAGTTATAAATAAATTGTTGATAATTATATATGATTTTATTTGTAATAATTGTTAAAAACTTATAAAATAATTTTATAATTAATAATGAAAAAGAAAATAAAAGTTATTACAACTTTATAATAAATTTACTAATTCTAATTGAATTTATATAAAAATATTATATATTTATTACATAAACACTTCAGTATTTTATGCGAGTTAAAATAGGAGGTGTTTTGTGATGAAACTGAATCATATTAATAAAAGTATTATTGCTTTTTATCTTATTAAATACTTAATTCTTTTAAGTATATCTATAATATTATTGTTTATAACATAAGTGTAATTTTATTTTTTAATCATAGCTATTTTAAGTTAATGTATGGCAGTTTACTTTGCTATACATTTTTAGCGAACAATTTTTATTAGCAATAATGAGAGAGTATAACAATAACAAGCGAGCCGAAGTAGCTAGTAACTTTAGTTGCTGGCTTATAATGGCGAACCAAGTAGGCACACTTAGTGTGGGTGAGCATAACAATAATAGGAGACTAACTATATGAATAAAAAAGAATTATATTATGAATTTGATGAAAAAATATTATTTGAGCATTTGCATTTATTTTATACAGATTATGATTATGTAAATGGAAGATTTTCTGATAAAAAAAGATTTAATGATTGGGAAGAAGGATTTAAAATTCTTAAAGATAAATATATAAATAATGAATTATCTCTGGGAAATTTTCTTCAGATAATTAATCAAGTTTTAAAAATATTATGGATTTATTTTACAGATTTTTATAATGCAAATATCCATGACTATTTTAAATTGTTATTAACAGAACTTTTAGATTTGAAAAAATACAAAGATGAAAAAAAGGAACAAATTGATGCTAATATATATGAGTTGATATTGTATTGTTCAGTTTTGCTTTCCGATGTAAAATGTACTTTATCAATAGCAAATGAAGCATTAAAAATTTATCCTAATAATAAAAAATATTTGCTTGATTGTAATATTCAAGGGGTTCATATAGATAAATCAATTGATATAATAGACAATCAAATAAAATATCACAAAAATGATGATATGGAAATAATAAGACTAGTTCCTCCTATAATAATTTATTTAAAAAATAAAGATATAAATAAATATTATGATAAAATAAAAGAATATTTTAATTTTTTAATAAATGCTATGAAACCTTATGAAAATTATTTTTATTATCTTAAAAGTATATATAGTGAAGATGAAATAATGTATGCATATATTTGGAAATACGAATTTTATCTAAACCCAGAATCAAATTTAATAGCATATTATAGTTTATATCATAAAACTTTTGATGAAAATATAGAAGATAAAATAAAAAGCCATGAAAAAATTATAAATATGAATGGTGATTTATACTCTAAAAAAGATATAATATTGGATTTATCATATTATTATATGGAAGCAGGCAGATATAATGATTCATATAAATTATTGGAAAAATACAGAGAAAATGCTTATTTTAAGTATGATGTTAATTATAAGGTATTATTTGGAAAGGCAATATATAAAAGAGATGAAAATAATGAAGTTAATTATAAATTAGCCTGTGAGTATTTTAGAGCAGCAATAGATAGAATAAATTATTATGATGACAAAGAATACGCTATAGTTCATATATTGTCTGCAATAAAAGATGTTAAAGAGATGGAGAAGAAAGGACATGCTCCATTAGGATATTCTAAATTTTTGCTTAGGCATCTATATTATAGTCAAAAAGAGGATATTTATTTTCAATATATGGAAACATATAAATTTGCTTACGATGAAATAGAAGATTATAGTATTTGTGCTGATATAATATTGGATATTAAAAAATCAGAAATTTATAATAAAGTAATATTAGCTGATAAAGAAAAATTTGAACAGTATAATTTTGAGTTTTCTAAATATATGATTAACTCAATTCATAATTTGAATACTGATAATATAAATGAGTTAAATAAAATATTTGAAGAGGAAGATTTTTTTGTGTACAAAAATATTTTAATAGACTTGATAAATAAAAGAGCGGAAACTGAATTATTAAATTATAATATTGAAATATTAAATAAAGAAGTATTAATAGAATTATACAGAATTATGAGTATCTTAAGAAAAGATATTCTTATAAGAGAATTATTTGATTTTGTAGAATCATCAGAGGATTGTTTAAATGAAGTAAATAAATGGAAAAATACTAAATTAGAAAAAGTAAATCATTTAGAAAAAGAATATACTCTATGCTATCATTACAGATCATATCAGATAAATAAAAAAATGCCTGATAATTATGTAGCGATTAGTCAAATTAGAAATACTTTAACTCATAGAATAAATGAGAATAAAGGAGTAGAGAATTTTATAAAGCATAAAAAAGATGCAATTAACTTTATAGATATGCATTTTCAAAGTATAGTAAAATGTTTATTTGATATAATTATAAATCATAATATTTTATCATTAGAGCATTTTAGAAGCGAGGAGTTTTTGGGTAAATGATTTTTTAATTTTTTACTATGTTGAAAAAAATTTAAATTCGTATAAAATATAGTAGATAATAATTTTAAAATTAGGATTAATAAATATGGAATATGAAGCAGTCATAGGATTAGAAGTGCATGTTCAGCTTAATACTAAAACTAAAGCATTCTGTTCATGCCCAAACACTTTCGGTGCTCCTGCAAACACTCTTACTTGTCCAAGATGTCAGGCTCACCCCGGTACTTTGCCTATAGTTAATAAAGAAATGGTGCATAAAACTATAAAAGCAGGACTTGCTACTAACTGTACTATACAAAAGAAAAGCAGATTCGCTAGAAAACATTATTTCTACCCAGATTTGCCTTCTTATTATCAGATTACTCAAATGGACGAACCAATCTGTACTGAAGGTCATCTTGATATAACTGTGCTTAATGAAGATGGTTCTTCTTACAATAAAAGTATAAGAATAAACAGAATACACATGGAAGAAGATGCTGGTAAACTTGTGCATGATGATACAGGAAGACCTTTGAGTTATGTGGACTTAAATCGTGCTGGTTGTTGTTTGATTGAATGTGTAAGCGAACCGGATATTTCTACTGGTGAAGAAGCTTATCAATATTTAACAGAGCTTAAAAAAATATTTAAATATATTGATGTTTCTGATTGTAACATGGAAGAAGGTTCTTTAAGATGCGATGCTAACGTTTCTATACGCCCTAAAGGAAGCACAGAACTTGGCACTAAAACTGAAGTAAAAAACATGAACAGTTTTAGAAATGTAAGACTTGCTATTGACTATGAAATCAAAAGACAAATTAAAGCTTTAAATAACGGCGAGAAAATCTTACAAGAAACTAGACTTTATGATGCTAAAGAAAACACTACTAAAGGTATGCGTTCAAAAGAGGGTGCTGCAGATTACAGATATTTCCCAGACCCAGATATACCTCTTTTAGTTCTTAAAGATGAAGAGATTGAACAGGCTAAAAAAGAGCTTCCAGAACTTCCTCAGCAAAAACGAGAGAGACTTAAAAAAGATTATGATTTGCCTGATCAGGATATAGTTGTGTTAACAGAAGATGCAGCATTGGCTGATTATTATGAGGCAGCAGTAAAAGCTTATCCTAAACAGCCTAAGAAAATAAGCAACTGGATAATGGTAGAAGTTAATGCATACTTAAACAAAAAACTCCAAACTATAAAAGATTTCAAACCAAAACCAGAACATATTGCTGAAATTTTTAAGCTTATAGATGAAAATGTGATAAGCGGTAAAATAGCAAAAGAGATTTTTGAAGATATGTGCGAAACAGGAGAAGCTCCTTCTGCCATAGTTGAGAAAAAAGGCATCAAACAAGTAAGCGATACTGGCGAGCTTGAAACAATTATAAGAAAAGTGTTAGAAGAAAATCCTAAATCAGTAGCAGACTTCAAAGCAGGTAAAGAGAAATCATTCGGTTTCTTAGTGGGTCAAACAATGAAAGCTACTAAAGGTCAAGGTAACCCTAAACTTGTTAATGAAGTTTTGAGAAAAATTTTAAGCGAATAATTAATATTTAATTTTTATAAATAAAGCCTAGCTATTGAATAATAGTTAGGCTTTTTTATTTAATTTTGATGAGCAATTTTATTTATTTTTATTTTTTAAAGCATAGAAATACCAATGCAGATAATTAGGAAGCCAAGAGAATAATTTAAACCTAGATTCCCCATTGCTTCTATCTTTCCATGTAGATGGTATTTCTGTTATTTTATAACCCATAGAATATGCTTTTACTGTTATTTCCATTCCAAGCTCAAATCCGCCATTGCTTTCAATAGTAATATTATCTAAAAGTTGTCTAGAATACATTTTAAAACTATTTGATATATCATGAGTGTTTATACCAGTAAGTATGTGTAAACTTATGCCCGCAGTTCTAGACATTAATCCTTTAAAGAATGGACCTCCTATTTGTTTTCCTCCTTTCATATATCTGGAACCGCAAACTAAATCATATCCTTCTTCGGTAATTTTTTTATACATGCTGTCAACTATTTCTAAACTGTCAGATAAATCAGCCATTATTACTAAGACAGGGTTATCATTATCAAGGTATAAACCTGTTTTTATAGCATTTAAAGCACCTTTACCATACTTATTTTTTATTAAATTTATATTAAAATTATATGAATTTTTTATTTTATTAACTTCTTCTAAAGTATTGTCTTCATCAAAATCATATATAATAAATATTGATATAGATGCTTTAATATTAGATTTTATTTCATCAAAAAGTTTTTTAATATTGTCTTTTTCATTATATACAGGAATAACAATGTTCAGCATAATAATTATATATTTCCATATTTAATTTGCTCTTTAATCCAAGGTATAACTTCATCTAACATTTCAGATAAAGTAGTAGTAGCCTCAAATCCTAATACTCTTTTAGCTTTTTCAACAGATGGTACTCTTTTTTGAACATCATATTGATAAGGTTCATCAGATACAAAATTCAAAGGTTTGTCTCCATTAATTTTTTTCCATATTACAGCTGCTAATTCTTTAACTGTAGTAGATTCAGCAGTAGAAATGTTGAAATCTTCATTAATAGCCTTATCACTTTCAATACAAGCAACTATACCTCTAGCTAAATCTCCTCCATAAGTATAATGTCTTATTTGATTTCCGCTTCCTAATATATGTAGAGGATCCTGTCCTTTTAATACTTTCTGTACTAAATCAGGAACAACATGACTCATAGCTAATTTTACGTTACCAGAATTTATTTCTTTTTCATTTTTTGCTCTTCTCTCTCCTATACCTACACAATTAAATGGACGTATTATAGTATATGGAAGTTTATATTGTTCATAAGCTCCTTTAGTAAAATATTCACAAGCTAATTTTTGAAATCCGTAAGTAGATAATGGAGGAGGACATTTAAATTGTTCTCCTTCTTCTGTTGGATAAGTAGAAGTAGATTCAAATACCATAGAAGATGATAAAACATTAATTTTCTTTAATTTCTTATTTTTAAATGCCCATATAGCACTATCAAAAGTAGAGGCTATTATTTTTTCATTTTCAGCAAGTAAATCATAAGCATACTCATGAAAATATGTAATGCCTCCTATCATAGCTGCTATTGCTACGACTTGATCACAATCTTCGATCAAATTTTTCATCAAGTTTGTATCTTTTACATCCCCATCAACTTTTGTAAATTTAGGATGATTATCATAACTTTTCTCTAAATAACCATATTTACTATAGTTATCTATACCTACAATTTCATGACCTCTTTCAAGAAGTTGATCAACTAAATATCCGGATATAAATCCAGCAGAGCCTGTAATTAAAATTTTCATATTTTATTCCTTTATAATTAATTTTTTTTAGCTACAATAAAAAACTGTTTTCCAAAAAATCTCCAAAATATAGGAAGTTTTAAGTATAGCCATATTAAAAAAGTGTTTTTAGGCAGCTTGCTTTTAGTTGAAAAAGGTAAAAATCTATCAACTACTTTTACAATACTAAATCCATTCATTTCAAGTGCCTCTATTACACTTTTCTCACTTAAAGGGGTGTGATGATCAAAAAAGTCCCAATATTCATTATAGCAATATTTTATATTAGGCCCCATAATTAGGGTATACCCCCCCCCCGAGGTTGTTTTTAGCTTTCTATAGATATTTGTAAATAATATTGAAATAGAATCTTTATCAATATGCTCTAAAAAATTACTTATAAATACTTTATCTACAGAATTATCTTCTAAAAAATCTAATTTTACAACATTTTCATTATATACTTCTACATCTTTGTTAGCATAAAGTTTGAGATTTTCATTTAAATCTGCTACTATTTTTCTTTTACAATTTATATTATTAATAAACTCGCAGTATCCTCCAGCTATATCAATTACTGTATCTTCTGTATTGATATATTTCTGAAAAAATGATTTGCAAAGAACTTTCCACATATCGTTTTTAAATTCAACTTCAGAATCATTAAATCTATTTGAATATAACTTGGTTAAATTATCCATTTATTATATGATACCTCCATTACCTAATAAATTCCAAACATCTACTATTTTTTTATCAGTTTTTATATCTTTATATATTTTATGCGGTGCTCCAATTATAAGTATATCTGATTTTTCAATAATTTCTTCTAAAGATATTAAATCATTATCTTTCACATAAGGATCTGAACATAATACTTTTTTTGCTGAAATAGATAAAATCTTTTTTAATTTATAACTTAAAGATTCTCTTATATCATCAGATTCAGATTTAAATGCCATACCTAATATACCTACAGTTAATTCTTTTAAATTATGTTTTAATGATAAAGATTTTACTATATAATTAGGCAATCCCTCATTTATAAGCATAGCAGTATGACCCAAATAAAAATTTCCATTATTAAATGCACCTAATTGCATAGAATCTTTAAAAAGGCAAGGACCAGCAGCAAAACCAGCCTTTGTAAAATCCTTAGTACGCGGATAATTAAAAGTCATAGCATTATAAATCTTGTAAAAATCAAGACCATAATCATTGGCTATCATATAAAATTGATTAGAAACTGAAAACTTTATATATCTCCATACATTTGTAAATAACTTTGTAACTTCTGCCTCCATCGGATCTAAAACTATTATATCTTTAGTTAATAGAGAAAATAGTTCTCTAGATCTTTCTAAACCTTTATCTGTAAATGAAGATATTATTTGAGGAAGCGTATATAATTCTTCCATAGCTTTACCTTCAAGGATTCTTTCAGGACAGAATGCTATATCAGGAGTTAAATTATGTTCTAAAAACCAATCTTTTATTTTTGATGATATACCAGGATAAACTGTTGAACGAAGTACTATTAATTGATCATTATTAATATAAGGAACTAATTGATCTATCATTTTTTTAATATTTGAAAAAGTAGGATTCAAATGCTCATCAACTGGAGTACCAACTATAATTATTACTATTTTTGAATTTTTAATAACATCCGGTTTTAAACTTAAACTCAAAGTTTTATCTTTAAGTACTTTTTTTAGCATATCCTCCATATTTTCTTCATAAAATGGGATAATACCATTAGAAACATCTCTATATACTTTTTCATTAATATCATAAATACAAACTTTTTTACCTGCATTAGCTAATGCTATAGATAATGGAAGTCCAACATGTCCAAGACCTCCTATTACTGATACATCATACATGTTTATTCTCCTTTATTGTCTATATCTGATGGTATATTAACACCCCATCCAATAGGATTTATATTTATAAATAAAGTATATTTTCCATTTTTATTATAGAATTTTGATAATTCATTCCATCCTCTATTTCTAATTATTTGAAGATTATTAATATTTACAAAAAAATTAATTAATATTAAGAATAATAATAATTTATAAAAATAATTGAATTTAGAATTAATATATTTAAGATTATATATTAATAATGTTAATAATATCGATCCTGGAAGAAATAAATAACGGCTTCCAATTGAATTATCAGTTAAAATAAGATTCGCCATATTAATGTTATTACCTGATGCATAGAAAAATACACTAAACAACATAAATAGCAAAATAATAAATCCAATAATATCTTTATTCTTAATTATATTTAATATGATTAAAAATAGAAATACAAAACCAAATACTATAAAAACTATTTCATTAATTTTTAATTCTGTTACAAATAATTTTTTTATTAGAATACATATAAAATATATTATATGAATAATAATACTTCCTTCTTTATGAGAATCTACTCTGCCACTATTTAAAATTGAATATAATTGTATAATAATACCTATATTCAAAACGAATAATTTTATTATATTTTTTGTAATAAGATTAAAAATATTTTTATGTTTCAAAAAATTATTTAACAAATATATAAATATGGATATTGATATTAATATACCATATACACTTGAAAGAGAAGATAATAAAATTAAAAACGATGTAAAATAATTTGGGAGTTTATTATTATAAATTATATTCATAGAAACTAAAAAAATAAAGTATCCTATAAACCAATGTAAATTAGTTATGCTTATAAATATTTCAATAGAAAATGGTATAGCTGCTATTAAAAAAGATAAAAATAATTTTAAGTTATAATCAGGAATAAAATTGCATTCATCACTATAAAATAAATAAGATATACAAAGTACTGCAAATATAACTGCAAATGTATTCATAAATAAGGGAATCAAAGTAATATTATTTGTTAATATAATACTTAATTTAAATGATATAATAGTTAATAATTTTGGTATAAAAAGATAATATCCGGCATATGAATTAAAAATATACTTCCACCCGCCATTTAAATATGGTTCAAAAAAAACTAAACCGTCTTCTGCCCAAAATTGCGGGTCAGCAACTATATATATATTTTTTAATAAAATTAGTACTATTATGAAACAAATATTACATATATTTTTTATATCTTTTCTATTTACATAAATATTAAACAATATAACAATGAGAACTAAATATAAACTTAATATATACCGGCAAATATTATAAAGATATAGTTTTCCTGATAAAAGTATAGAATTATTAAAAAGTTTGTTTTTAGTAGTAAATATAGTATAGCCATTTTCAAAATTTAATTTATTATTTTCACTTTCTATTAATATAGACTCTATCTCTGTAACTCCATGAGGAATCATAAAATGTAAATCTAAACTGTTAGCTGCCGCGAGGGGAACCTCTCTGGTATCTGTTAATATTGTATAGTTATTGGATATTTCTTTTTTTGTTATTTCTTTAAAATTGTTATGTCCATTCAAATGCCAGGATATATTTCCTGTTTCTGGTAATTGTTTTGCTAATATTGTTATTTTATATTTATCTCCAATATATGTTGGTACCTGTATACCACCGTAATAATAAGCATTTTTTTCATTAGTAGATTCATTAGATATTATAAAAGTATTATTATCCGTATAATAAATATTAGTACTGTACCAGGAACCTGAAGGTTTATTTGTAATAAATAAAGAATAACCGTAGTATTTTATATTATTAGTATTATTAAACTGTAACGAATTTTTATTAATAGAATATAGAAAATTTTCATTAAAATCTAATTTACTTTTATAAACATATCCTGCTTTACTTTCTGCTATTAATTCTAAATCTCTTAATTTTAATGTATATTTTATATTAGAATTTATTATAACAAATAATATAAAAATTATAGTTATAATTGAATATGATATAAATATATATTTTTTAAATCTTTTACTATGCAATAATAATTGAATATTTTTTTTATATGTAATACAAAAAATAAATAAATAAATAAATATTAATATAACTATAAGATATTTTGATGTATTTTCTAATTTAATACGATATTGAACTTTTGCAGTATCTATTTTTTTAATAGAAGTAAACACAGTATAACTATTATCTATGTTTAACAATTTATTTAAACTCTCTATTAATATAGACTCTATTTCAGTAATACCCTTAGGAATCATCAAATGTAAATCTAATATTCCGCCTGCTTGAGAAGTAATCTCTCTGGTATCTGTTAATATTGTATAGTTATTGGATATTTCTTTTTTTGTTATTTCTTTAAAATTATTAAGACTATTTAAATGCCAGGATATATTTCCTGTTTCTGCTAATCGTTTTGCTAATATAGTTATTTTATATTTATCTCCAATATATGTTGGTACCTGTATACCACCGTAATAATAAGCATTTTGATTTGTAGATTCATTAGATATTATAAAAGTATTATTATCCGTATAATAAATATTAGTACTATACCAGGAAACTAAAGGCTTATTGGTAATAAATAAAGAATAACCGTAGTATTTTATATCATTAGTATCATTAAACTGTATAGAATTATTATCTATAGAAAATAAAAAATTATATTTTAAATCTATTTTTCCTTTATAAACATATCCTGCTTTACTTTCTGCTATTAATTCTAAATCTGTTATTTTTGATGTATGATTTATATTAGAATTAATTATTACAAATAATATAAAAACTATAATTATTATTAAATATAAAACAATTATATGTTTTTTATATTTGATACAAAAAAATTTAATTTTATCTAAATATTCTAATGATAATCTTCTTTTATTTTCATCTGTTAAAATAAAAATTGATATGCTAAATAAACATATAATTAAAACAATTAATAATATAGGTAATTTTATTTTTAATTTATAATCAATATTATCTGCTTTCTCATCATATTGTAATTCCTTAACCGAATTCAATATTCCAAAAGGACTGCCTTCTTTTTCAAATTTAATTTCTTTTATAAAATTATGATTCTCAATAATTTTATTAGTATCTGTATAAACACCATATATATCACTGTTTCTGAATACTTTACTATAGTACTTTATTCTAAAGCTATATGAATAATTTCCATGACTGGACAGATTCTCATTCAGCTTAAAATCAGATAAATAACCTTTTCTACTTATATTGCCTAAAATAATAAAAATCAATACAGACATAGCTAATAATAGAGATATAAGTAAAAATATTTTATAAAAAATAAATTTGTTCTTCATAGAGATTTACCTCATAAAAATGCTATGAGCGCATTTAGATTGATAAATTTTTTTTGTATATTTGGAATATTTAGAAAAATTAAGTTAAGAAATGTACTTATGCTTGTTGCTTGTTTATCATAATACTTCCATATATTTTGTGAAATTATATATTAAATAGAAAAAATAATCAATAGTAAATATGAAAAATTACCACAAAATATTGAATTTATGAAACTCTTTAATTTTAGGAATAAATTTATGATACATTTATTGAATGATATAATTGATAATAAATATAAATTTGAAAATCTACCTATATTTACTATATTTAAAATATATATATTAATTATAAGGACGATTAATGACTATAGAAAAATTATCAAAAATGATTGAAGTATCAAGCGGAAAAGTTTTAGCTGATTTGGTTATAAGAAATTGCAAAGTAGTAGACCCTATATCAGCAACGATTACGGATGCAGATATTGCCATTGTTGATGATTATATTGTAGGAGTGGGTTCTTATAATGGAAAAGAAGTTATTGATGCTAAAGGCTCTTATGCTACAAGTGGGCTTATAGATTCACATGTTCATATAGAATCATCTTTATGTACTCCGGTTAATTTTGCTGAAGTGGTTATTCCTTTCGGTACTACTTTAATTATAACTGACCCTCATGAAATTGCCAATGTATGCGGTATTGACGGCATTAAGTTTATGATTAATTCTGCCAAAAAAAGCCCTCTTAAATGTAAGTTCATGCTTTCTTCTTGTGTGCCTGCTGTTGGTTTTGAAGATTCAGGTGCTGTGCTTGATTCTAAAATAATAGAAGAGTTTATAAATGATGAAGATATGTTCGGACTTGCTGAAATGATGAATGCTCCGGGAGTATTATCTTGTGATAAAGAAGTATTAAAAAAATTGCTTGCTGCTATTAATGCTGATAAGATTATAGACGGACATGGCGTTATGCTTGGAGGAAAAACTGTAAATGCTTATAGGGCAGCTGGAGTTTATACTGATCATGAATGCGTATCCGCTAAAGATTTGAAAGCAAGAATAGCTAATGGAATGTATGTACTTTTGAGGCAAGGATCGGCAGCACAGAATTTAGCTTCACTTTTGCAGGGAGTTAATCAAAGCAATGCAAGAAGATGTGCAATGTGTACAGATGATAAGCATTTGGATCATATTATTGAAAACGGGCATATATCTCATAATTTGAAAATAGCAGTTGAACATGGTCTTGACGTATTTAATGCAATTGCTATGGCTACTATTAATGCTGCCGAATGTTACAGACTTAAAAATATTGGTTTAGTTGCTTCAGGATACAAGGCTGATATTGTTTTATTTAATGATTTGAAAGATTTCAAAACTAATAAAGTATTTATAGATGGAAAATTAGTTTCAGAAAATGGTAAGGCTTTGTTTAAAGTAGAAAAAGATGATTATAATGATAATATTTTCAATACTATAAACATTGCTCCTATAAAAGTAGAAGATATACAAATAAAATTAAAATCCGATGAGGCTAATGTCATAAGAATAGTTAATAAAGATTTAATTACAGAAAAGAGTGTTAGAATAGTAGGATTTGAAAATGGATATTTTAAATATAGAAAAAGTGTTGATATATTAAAATTGGTTGTTGTAGAAAGACATAAGGCTACAGGAAAAATAGGTTTAGGATTAATAGAAAATTATAAATTAAAAAATGGTGCTATTGCTACAAGTGTTTCGCATGACTCTCATAATATTATAGCTGTAGGCGACAATGATGAAGATATAATACTTGCAATAAAAGAAATAGAAAGGTGCTCCGGAGGAATAACCGTTGTAAAAAACGGAAAAGTTCTTGATACATTACAATTAAAAATAGCAGGAATCATGTCAGATGAATCTCCAAATGATATAGTAAAAAAAATATATTCCATGCATGAATTAGCCTATAATGAACTTAATGTTAATAGAGAAATAGACCCATTTATGACTTTATCGTTTATGGCACTTCCAGTAATACCGGAAATAAAACTCACTACAAGCGGCCTTTTCGATGTTAAAGAGTTTAATTTTATAAATGTAAGCATTTAATTTTTTGATTTAATATTTATTTAAAAGATTGTGCCCTTTAGTAAATTATTTAATTGTTTTCTTGAATAAATTGTAACAATTTCACTGTGTATAGCATAGCTCTTAGCACTGCTTGTTAATTCTACAGGTACTATTAATACTCCCTTTTTTGCTCCAGAATCTTTTACTTTTACAATAAAATCTCTTAATATCAATTCTCCGACATTAGTATTATGCCAACGTTTAATAGAAATAAATGTTAAATTATATTTTCCAGTTTCATTATCATAAGCAAGATAATCTACTTCATCTATATTATCATCAGGATTATCTATAAACTCTTGTACTATAGTATAAGAAAGTTTATTAGTTACTATATTCTTACATAGCTTTTTAAAATCACTAAAAGTTAAATTATATATTTTATCTACAATATCATTATTTGAGTTATTAGAGCTTAGTTTGTTTTTATTATCAAATTTAATATTATGACTTATTTTTAAGCTTAATAATATATTTTCTGTATCTATTGAGCTTTCATTATTTTTTGGTACTAAAGTATTGATATATTCAAAGTTAATAAAACTATTTTCCCAAATTTCGACAGTGTTTTCCCATTCATTCAAATTTTCCTTTTGTATATAGTCTTTATAATATTCATGCTCATAAACATTATCTAATTTACGATTTCCTTTATTAACTTGTAAATTAGCTCTATATACTTGATATAAATATCCTAAAACTTCATTTAGCTTGTAATTTTTAGATATATTAGAACTGAATTTATTTATTACCTCAAAATATTTTATAGCATCTTCTATATAACCTAAAAAATAGGAGTAAAATCCAAAATCAAAAATTAATTCTTCATATATAGTTTCTAATTCATCTGTTTTTAATGTAGATTTTATTTTTCTATATACATCTTTGAACTTTTTTTTATCTCCTAACTTATGCAAAGTAAATAAATACATTCTATTATAATAAATTATCAAATTTTTATCTAAATTGCTGCTATTATTTAAAAGCTCTTCTATATATTCAGTAGCATATTGAAGTTTATCAGTAAATAAGTACATATATATTAAAGCTTTTCTTATTTCTATTAATTCATTTTGAAAATTAATGGAATCTTTATCTATTCTTTTGTCTAAATCTTCTAAGAAAGTAATTACTTTTTCGTAATTTTTTATATTATAGTAGGAATACACCGCAGCTTTTAGTTCGTCTATATTAAATTCTCTTCTAGACATAGTAGCTTTATTAAAATAATTGCATGCAAATTGATATTTTTTTTCATTAAATAGCGTATATGCTACTTTTATCAAATAATGTATATTTGTCGGTTCTAAATTCGTAATAATTACATCATATTTAAAAGTATCTTCTTTATAATTTAATTCACAGCATATATTTTCCATTCTTTTATACATTTTAATTTTTTCATTATCATCAAAATAATTAACAGACATAAGAAACTCATATTTTTTTAAAGCATCAAGAATGTCCCCATTTTCATCTTTAATTAGAGCCAATTTATAAATAGCATTATAATCATTTGGATTTTTTAATAACCTGCTGTTTAATTCGTTAATAGTATTTTTTATAGATTTGCTATTTTTTCTATAAATATTATTATTTATAAATAAATATAATGCTATTATAAATAGCAATAATAATAAGAATATAAAAACATATATATATATATTTTCCATAAATAAATCCTAATATACAAATCCAAAAAATATCAATTTAGAATATTTCACCTTTAAGTAAATTATTAAATTGATGCTTAGAATATACTGTAATACTTTCATTATGCGATACATAACTTCTTGCACTTTTGGTTAATTCAGCAGGAACAATTAATATTCCATTTTTAGCTCCAGATTCTTGCACTTTCATAAAGAAATCTCTAATGCTTAATTCTCCTATATCAATTTTTTTCCATCTTCTAAAAGATATTAAAGTAAGTTCAACTCTTGCCATTTTATTATTATAAGCCAAATAATCTATCTCATCTCCTTTAATTTTATCAGCACTATCTATATATTCTTGTACTATAGTATAAGAAAGTTTTGATGATATTATATTTTGGCATATTTTTTTAAAATCTGAAAAGCTCAAATTAAATATTTTATCAATCTTATTGGAAGGAGCAGAAGTTTTTTGGTATTCTTGTACATTATGGTTTACTATATCATATAGTTTGAATTCTTTTAATACTTCTTCTATATTCATAGTTTTTTTTGTTTCTACTAAATTGGATATATAATCTAAATGTATGAATGAACTTTCCCATAAACTAATAGCTTTTTCCCAATTATCTATATATTCTTTTTTAATATAATTTTCAAAATTATCATTTTTATATTTTGAATCATATATTTTTTTCTCTTCATAGAGTTTAGTTAACTGAGAATTAGCTATTTCTACATTTCGTAAATATTCTAATATATTATCTATATTAAAAACATTATACAATTCTATATTGAAAGATTTTATTATATTAAAATAGTTAATGGCAGATTTTATATCTTTTAGAAAATAGCTGTAAAATCCATAATCAAATATTAAATCAGCGATATCTATAGAATCATTATTGATTTTATACATATCTATAAGTTTATTATATATTTCAGTAAATTTTTTATTATCGTCCAACTTATACAATATAAATAAATAAATCTTATTCATATAAAGTCTGTTGTCGCTATCTATAGCCTTATATATAAATGCCTCTTCTATGAAAGTTTTAGCTATATTAATTTCATCAGAAAGTATATATATAGAAACTAAAGATTGCATCAACTTAGCAATGTCAAGTTTATATTGGTTTATATCCTTACACATTTTTTTGTATAGTTTTTCAAGATAAATAATAGTTTTTTTATAATCCTTAACTTGGAAAGAAGCAAAAGCAGCATATTTAAAATCTTCTATAGAGAATTCAGATTTTAATACTAAGGCTCTATGATAATATTCATACGCTAATTTGTAATATCCTTCTTCTACAAGTGTATGAGCTACTTTTGTATAATAATATTTGTTTTCAGGCTCTTCTTTATTTATTATTAATGTGTATTTAAATGCCTGCTCTATATCTCCTAATTCTTCACAGATGAGTTCTAATTTTTTATACATTTCTATTTTTTCTTTACTGTTAAAAAAATTCTCATCTAATAGTATTTTATACATACTTACTGCTTTTTCTTTGCTTCCAAATTCTTCTTCTATATTTGCAAGCTGATATATAGCATCATAATCATGTTGATTTTGTTTTAATCTTTTATTTAATTCTTCTATACGTTTTTTTAATGCTTTAGGTTTTTTCACTTTATCTTTTTTTAATATTACTGTTTTGAGAAGCACTAATGTGGCAAATAATAAACCCAAAATAATTAAAGCATAAAGATAAATAATTTCCATAAAAGCACCTATATATAAAAAATAAATATTTTTTTATTATCGCAGTAATAAATACTTTAAAGGTATTTATTACTGATTGTACTATTATATTACTCCTTATTATTTTCTAAGTCTTCTTTATCTATTTTAAAGAACTTCATAGCCTCATAAAGCTCTTGAGCCTGATTAGATAAAGACATAGTAGCAGCATACGATTCTTCTACCAAAGCAGCATTTTGCTGAGTAACACTATCCATATCTGCAACAGCCCTATTAACTTGGTCTACTCCAGTTTGTTGTTCCACAGCAGTAGAACTGATATCTTGCATTATTCTTGCAGTTTCATCTATTTTTACTCTAAGGTCATTGAATATCTCTTGAGAAGTTCTAGCTGAGTCAGTAGCTTTATTAATTTTATCATAAGCATTATCTACTAAGTTTGTAATATCTTTTACAGAAGATTGAGTAGTTTGAGCCAAATTCCTTACTTCAGAAGCAACAACGGAAAACCTTTACCCTGGTCGCCGGCACGTGCAGCCTCTACAGCAGCATTCAAAGCAAGTATATTAGTTTGGAATGCTATATTTTCTATGATGTTTGTAATATCTTTAATTTTAGTACTAGCCTCATAAACTTCTTCTATATTTTTTGTAGTTTCAAGTATGATATCTCCAGCACTTTCTATAGACTGTCTAGATTCAACCATCATTCTATTACCTTGTACAGATTGGTCTGTAGAAGATTTTATAGTGGAAGCCATTTGTTCCATAGAGCTTGCAGTCTCTTCCAAACTTGCAGCTTGCGATTCTGTTCTATGTGATAAGTCATTACTGCCCTGTGAAAGCTCTTGAGCACTGTTTGTAATTTTTTCTACGGAATCTCTTACTCTTATTATAATATCCACAAGTTCCTGGCGCATTGTAGAAAATGAATCAGCTAATTCTCCAAGTTCATCTTTTCGATGTATTGTTTTTTCTGTATTTGTTAAATCGCCTTTAGATATTTCTTTAGATACTTGAATAATTTGTTGTAGAGGGTTAGTGATACTTCTAATATATAATAGTACTAAAATAGAAGATATTATTATAAATATAATACCTATAATTATAGCTTCTATGATAATAGTATATATTTGACTATATATATCAGAATCATCTTTAGCAAGTATTACAGACCATGGCACTCCTGTTATACCATTATATGCTGATGTTCTTGCTGTTTTTGTATTGGCACTTTTATAAGATGGTATAATACCGCTATCTTGTGTTTTTATGACATCATATACAGGAGATAAAGTTACTCCAACAAACTCTTCATCAGATGATAATAATACCATTTTATCATGGTTTGCTACTGTTAATCTTTCGCTTCCCTGAAGAGGCAAAGATTTAATAAATGAGTTATTTACTTTATCCATATCTAAACTTATATATGCTATACCAAGTATATTTCCTATATCATCTTTTATACCGCCCATTAGCATTAAAGAATTCTTTCCTGTAGATAATGATTTTGTTATAACATTATCAAACTCAAAATCATAATTATTTTTTATAACACTTTGATATAATTCAGGATGTATATCAGCAAGTGAAACACCTACTAAATTAGGGTCAGAACTATCTATTAATATATTACCATCAACAGTTGCAATACCCGTATTAGTTGAGTAATAGTTGATATCATTGTAGTTTTTTAATACTTTTTCTAAATTATTTTTCACTTCTATATCGTTGTAGTTTGTTATAAAAGATTGAAAAGCAGCACTTTTTGAATAAGTTTCAATAAGAACACGCTGTTCATGCAGCACTAATTCTATAGTTGAAGAATAACCTTGTACAGTATTTTGAAAACCATTTAAAGTAGCTGTTCTAATACCTCTCGAAGCAGCTATTGTAAGAATTATAGATAATACCAATATAGTTACTATTATAATACAGCTAACCATAATCGGAACTTTTACTGATAAACTATGCATTTTTTTCATAAAAAAATAACCTCAATATTTGTATTACTCTAACTTTTTAAGTTTACTACTATACATTTTCGATTAATTTTTTATAAATTTTAGCTATCGTTAGTACTTTGAAAAAGTTATAAAAATATGTCTATCTATAGTATAGTAATTTTTTTTTAAAAAATAAAGAGACATATAAATTATACAATAATTTTTTATAAAATCTACTAATTTTTACATATTGTTTATTTTTAATTAAAAATGTTGTATTATATATGTAGAAAACAATATAGGAGATTACTTATTATGACATATTATGAAGCGGCAAAAAGAGTTTTAGAGCAAAGCGATGCCCCTATGAGACCAAATGAAATATGGGAGAAAGCTTGTCAATTAGGTTATGATAAACAAATAGAAGAAACTGGCAGACAAAATAATCCAGATTTCCAGATGAGTAAAACTCCGAAATTTAGTATTGGTTCAAAAATATATTCTGATATTAAATATAATCCTGACACTACTATATTTGTTAAAATTGGAAAGGCTAAATTCTTTTTAAAAAGCAAAATTAACAATTCTAATAAAAATTTAGATATTAATAGCTATGAAGAATATTCAGAAGAAATTCCTGAAAATAATACCAAAAAGATATTAGAAGAAGATTTACATGCTCCTCTCACTAATTATTTATACAATATGAAAATATACTCTAAAACTATAAATGCTAATGCTGCAAATACAAACCTAAAAGGAAAAATGAAATGGGGTACTCCTGATATGGTTGGTGTTACATTTAAAGATTATATTAATAAATCAGTATTAAATTTATTCAACAATATAAATATACCTACAACCGAAATTTATGCGTATGAGTTAAAATTGAGTTTGACACTTGCTAATATTACAGAATATTATTTTCAGACATTATCAAATTCTTCTTGGGCTAATGAGGCTTGGCTTGTAGCTATGGAAATAGATGAAAATGATATAGATTTGATTGAAGAGCTAAAAAGATTAAATCAGTCTTTTGGAGTTGGTGTTATAAAATTAGATTATTATAATCCTGAAGATTCTCAGATAATATTTTCTGCCAAAAAAAGACCTTATTTAGATATAGATACTATGCATAAACTTTGCTGTAATAGAGAATTCCAAGATTTTATAGATGATGTTAATGAAATATTAACTGCTAATGATAAATCAAAAAATCATATAATATCAGGCTTGATTAATAACAGAAAGTTTAATAGGGTTAAATAATAAAAAATGAATATAAATAATGCTTCAATAAAATATGCTAAAACTTTAGAGAAAATAAATAATGATTATAAAATTTCATATATAGAAGCACAAACTATTATAATGCATGTTTTAAATATAAATAAAACTAAATTGATAACTGAGGCATTAAGAGAGTTAACTGCAAAAGAGATTAATAATATAGAAGAATTAATTAAAAGACGTCTTAATTATGAGCCTATCTCTTATATTATAAATAAAAAAGAGTTTTATGGGTTTGATTTCTATGTAGATAACAATGTATTAATACCAAGACCAGAAACTGAAGAGCTTGTTGATTTAGTATTAGACTATACGAAAGATAAGAATAATGTCTCTATATGCGATATTGGAGGCGGAAGCGGAAACATAGCAATAACATTAAAAAAAATGTTTATAGAGCAAAATAAAAATATATCTGTTACAGCTGTTGAAATAAGCAGCGGTGCTTTTGAAGTGATAAAAAAAAATGCTATTAATATATTAGGTGATGAAAAATTAATAAACACAATAAATGACAATGCTTTAATTTTTACACCACAAACAAAATTTGATATAATAGTTTCAAATGCTCCTTATGTTGCTTTGAAGGATAAGGATTTTCTTCAAAAAGATTTAGACTTTGAGCCTCAAAATGCATTATATTCTGGATATGATGGGCTTGATTTTTACAAGAGTTTTTTAAATGTAATAGGAAAATATTTAAATTATAATGGAGCTTTCTTTTTTGAGATAGGTTATAATCAAGGCGAAGCATTAATTGATATTTGTAATAATTTCAATATAAAAAACGTAATTGTAAAAAAAGATTTATGCGGCAAAGATAGATTTTTAGTTTGCGAGAGCTTTTATATTTGATTTTTTTATGACTTTTTTATTAAGTTTAATATAAATATTTTAGCTCAATAGTATTTATTTTTTTATAATATTATTTTTTATGATATAAGTTGAGCTTAATAAATATTTATATAAATTATTAAAATTTATTTAAAATTCAATTTGTTTTTATAATAAATATCATTTATATTGTGAAGTTTGATAATTTAATATTGTATTTTTTATATTATAAGTATTCTAATTGTAATATTTAGAATAATTTTTGTTTTTTTAAAAATTATAAAAATACTGTTATTGATATAATAATATTTAATTGTTTAGTAATAAAGCATTGATTTTGAACAAAAATATATAATTTTATCAATTTTACTCAAATTTATTCAAAAATATTCAATAAAATTTTAAAAAAACTCAAATTTTCCTTGATAATTCAATTATTATTACTATACTTAGTTAGTGAATATAAAAAAAAGGAGACTCCTATGGAAGAAAAAAATAAAGGAAGTTTTTTGGGATTAATACCATTAATAGTATTTTTGGTAATTTATATGTTTTCTGGCTTATATACTGGAAGTTTTGAAAACATGCCACTTATGGTTGGTATTCTAATAGCTTCTGGTGTAGCATTATTATTGAACAATAAAAAAGCTGAAAAGAAAAATTTTGAAACCAGAGTTGATATGTATTGTGAAGGCGGTGGAGAAAAAACATTAATTTTGATGGTTTTGATATTTATTTTAGCAGGTGCTTTTTCAGGTGTTGCTTCAAAAATGGGTGCTGTATCATCTATTGTTAATATTGGATTAAGCATTATACCGCCTAATTTAATATTACCTGGTTTATTTATTATAGGATGTATATTAAGTTTTGCTATGGGAACTTCAATGGGTACTGTATCTGCTTTGATGCCTATTGCTATAGATATAGCTAATAAAACTGATATTAATATGCCATTGATAGCTGGAGTAGTTGTTGGAAGTGCTATGTTTGGTGATAACTTATCTTTTATTTCTGATACAACTATAGCAGCTACTAGAACACAAGAAGTAAGTATGAAATCAAAATTCCAAGAGAATATATTGATGGTATTACCTGCTATTATAGTAAACTTTATATTGTTAGTATTCCATCCTGTTGGAGCTATAGACTTAGGAAACCATAGTGATTTTTCTATAATTAATATAATACCATATATTACTGTTATAGGTTTATCTTTAGTTGGTATCAATGTTGTTATTACTATGAGTATAAGTGTTATCGTAGCTATGCTTATAGGTATATTTAATGGCAGTTTCACTTTTGTAGAGTCTTTCAAAATAATTCATAATGGTATGCTTGGAATGGAAGATATGGCTGTAATAGCTATATTTGTAGGTGGTTTGGTAGCTCTTATGAAATATTTAGGTGGAATAGATTGGCTATTATATACTTTATCTAAAAACACAAAAACTTCAAAAGGCGGAGAGTTAAGTATAGCTGCTTTGGTTAGTCTTATAGATGTATCTACTACTAACAACACTATTTCTATAATAGCAGCAGGACCTATTGCAGCTAATATAGCAGATAAATTTGGTATATCTAGAAAAAGAACAGCAAGTATATTAGATTTATTCTCATCTGCTTTTAATGGTATATCACCATTTGCTGGACAATTATTAGTTGCTGGAGGATTAGCAAAAATATCTCCAATTTCTATTATGCCTTATGTTTGGTATTGTATACTTATGATAATATTTGGTATTATAGAAATAATTATAGGTTATCCGCATTTCTTTAAAAAAAATAAATAAAAAAGAGGATGTAAACTAAAATGGAAAGATTTGATTCTCATTTTTTAATGAATACTGAAGATGTGAAAGAATACTGTAAAGATGTAGTTAAATATTTTGCTAAAGATGAAGATTTGGAGGCTGTGGAAATAGGAGATGGAAATATCAATTATGTATTTAAAGTTACTAGTAAAACAACAAATAAATCAATAGTTGTAAAACAATCAGATAACTTTTTAAGATCTTCAGGAAGACCATTAGATGTTCTTAGAAATAAAATAGAGGCGGAAATATTAAAAATAGAAGGATCATTATCTCCTAATCATGTTCCTAAGATATTTTTATATGATGAAAAAATGCATGCTTTATCTATGGAAGATATATCTGAATATAAAAATATGCGAAAAGAATTGATGGAAGAAAAGACTTTTGATAATTTTGCTGATGAGATATCTTTGTTTTTATCTAATGTTCTTTTGCCTACAACAGATTTAGTTATGGATAGGGCCGAAAAAAAAGATAATGTGAAACTTTTTATAAATAAAGAATTATGTGATATTACAGAAGATTTAGTTTTAACTGAGCCGTATTATAACTATAAAAATAGGAATATTATTTCTAAAGGGCAAGAAAAATTTGTAGAAGAGTTTCTATATAAAAATGAAAAATTAAAGTTTGATGTTTGTAAGCTAAGAGATAGATTTATGAATTATGCACAAGCTTTAATTCATGGGGATTTGCATTCTGGATCTATTTTTATTAATCATAAAGGTATAAAGGTAATAGATCCTGAATTTGCTTTCTATGGACCTATAGGCTATGATATAGGAAATGTTATAGGAAACTTATTCTTCTCTTTGGCAAATAAATCTTATTTTTCTGATAATTCTAATTTCTTAAAATGGATAAAAACTACTATAGAAGATACTTTTGATAAAGTAAAAATATCACTTAATAAAAAGTATGATGAAATAGTGACTTTCGATCTTTATAAAAATAAATATTTTAAGGAATATTATATACAATCAATAATATCAGATTCTATTGGATATGCAGGTACTGAGATTATTAGGAGAACAGTTGGAGATTCTAAAGTAATGGAAGTTTCCAGTGTAGAATTAAGTGATAAAAAATTGAAAATGGAAAGAACATTAATAAAGACTGCTATTATGTTGATAGAGAATAAAGATTGTATAGAAGAAGGAAAAGATTTAACAAAAATATTTAATTTTGTATATGAATAATTTGGAGAATATCAAAAATGGAAAGAAAAGATTATGATTTGCCATTTTTACTTAGATATGAAAATGTAGCTTGGTATGAAGATAAAAAAGTTCGTATTTTAGATAGAAGAGCGTATCCTACAGAAATTAAATTTGTAGAGTGTTTTTCCTATGAAGAAGTAGCAAAAGCTATATATGATATGGTTACTCAAAGTGCTGGCCCATATACTGCATGTTCTATGGGAATGGTTTTAGCAGCAAGTCAAGTTGAAAATGAAAGTGAAAAAAAACAGATTGAGTTTTTAACAAAAGCTTCAGAGGTGATATCTAATTCTAGACCTACTACAGCAAATAGATATAGACTTATTACAGAGAGATGTTTAGAAGTTGCTAAAAATGCTTTAAAAAATGGTAAAGATGTAAAAGAAGCTATTTTTGAAGATGCTATAGCCTCTTTAAATAGACGTTATACTATAATGGAAGAGGTTTCTAAATATTTAGTTAGTTTAATACCAAATAATTCTTCTGTATTAACTCAATGTTTTGGTGAAACTATAATTGGTATGATGTGCAGAACAGCTAAAAAAGTAAATAAGACTTTTAAAGCTTATTGTCTTGAAACGAGACCATATTTTCAGGGGGCTAGATTAACTTCTTCATGTTTTTTTGACAGCGGTATAGATGTTACTGTAATAACAGATAATATGACTGCTTATGTTATGAATAAGGGATACGTAGATATATTTACTTCTGCTGCTGATTCTATAACTAGAGATGGCCATATAGCAAACAAAATAGGTACTTTTCAAGCTGCTATTTTATCTGAAAAATTTAATATCCCATATTATGTAACAGGCATACCGGATAAAGATAAATTAAAAGGCGAAGATATTGTTATAGAAGAGAGAGATCCTTCTTTAGTATTGTCTTACAGAGGAATAAAAAATACATTAGACGGAGTAAAAGGAATATATCCTTCTTTTGATATTACACCTCCTAGATTGATTAGTGCAATTGTTACTGATAAAGGAATTTATTCACCGTATAATTTGGAAGAATATTTTTCATCTGAGGTTAAAGATTTTTACTAATTATTTTCTTTTAGCAAAAATCTTTAATAAAAATTATTTATTTTGTGTTTTTTAATAAAATACAATTTGTAAAGGATATAAGTACAAATGGAAAAAATTAATATAATAAATTTCGCTGTTCTTACTGAAAACGAAAAAAATAAATTACAATCTATAGGAAATGTTAAGAATTTCGGCGCAGCTATAGGACAAGAAGCAGATCCTACTGAAGATGATATGATAAATATACTTTCAAAAGAAGAGTTTGAAGTATTAATAGTAAATTCTGCTCCTGTAACCAAAAAAGTTATAGATATACTAAAAAATACTAAGCTTATAATATGCGCTAGAGGAAATCCTGTAAATGTTGATGTTGAATATTGCAAAAATAAATCAATAATAGTAACACATACTCCAGGAAGAAATGCTAATGCTGTAGCTGAGTACACAATATCTATGATTATATCTTCTATGAGAAATATACCTGATTCTATTTTGGCTTTGAAAAATAAAGAATGTACGTTAGATTTGCCATTAGATAAAGTTGATAGAAATAAAAAAGATGTAGCTTGGATGCATCCTAGTTTGAAATATGAGCCTTATTATAAATTTAGCGGTAATGAAATAATAGGTAAGAAATTAGGGCTTATAGGTTTTGGATTTATTGGACAAAAAGTAGCTGAAAAGGCTATGGCATTAGGTATGGAAATATGTGTTTATGACCCATATATACCAAAAGAAATAGTTCATAAATTTAATGCTTCATATATGGAATTTGAAGATATATTAAAAGAATCTGATGTTATAAGCTTGCATGCTAAATCTAGTAACGAGTATTTAATAAAAAAAGAACATTTTAATTTAATGAAAGATTCTTCTATTATTATTAATACAGCTAGGAGTACATTAATTGACAATGATGCCTTAATAGAAGCTTTAAAAAATAAAAAGATTAGATGTGCTGTTTTAGATGTATTTCCATACGAGCCATTATCTTCTTATGATCCTATGTTAGATAATATAGAAGGATTGATATTAACTCCTCATATAGCTGGTGCTTCAAAAGATGTTGTTATACATCAAAGTAAAATGGTTATAGAATCTTTAGAAGCTTATATATGTAAGAAAGAAATTCCTTATTTAGCAAAATAAAATAGAGGTATGGTAAGGAGGTATCATGGACAGTTTTGTATTAGGGTTGGATATAGGCACAACTGAAATAAAAGCTGTTTTATTTTCTTTAGATGGTAAAGAAATAGAAATATCTAGGAAAAAAAATGAAATAATAGAATTGCCCAATGGAATATATGAGCAAGACATGAATGTTTTATGGGATAATTTATGTATTGTAATAAGGAATCTAATAGGAAAAATAGGGGATAAAAATATAATAGGTATTGGGCTTTCTGCGCAGGGAGAAGGCTGCTGGTTAGTTGATGATAAAGGGAAACCTGTTAGAACTGCTATTTTATGGAATGATGCAAGAGCATCATCAATTATTAATGATGTATCAAAAGAGCAGGTAAAAAAATATAAATCTATAACTGGCTCTTTGCCATGTCCAGGTGCGATGAGTTTCATAATAAAATGGTTATCTATTAATGATAAAAAATCTCTGGATAATGCTAAGTATGCTTTATTTTGTAAAGATTGGATAAGGTATAAATTAACAGGAGAATTTTTTATTGAGGAAACAGATACTTCGACTTCGCTTTTAGATTTAGGAAAAAAAGAAGTATCTTCAGAGATATTCGATATGCTGAATATTTCTGAATATTATCGTTTGATGCCTAATTTAATAAATTCTAACTCTGTTGCTGGAAGTATAACTAAAGAAGCAGCATACATGACAGGATTAAAAGAAGGTATTAGTGTATCAGCAGGGTATATAGATGTTATATCATCATGTATAGGAGCTGGGGCTTTATATGAAAACGATGTTTGCTCTATTTTAGGTACATCTTGTGTTAATGAATTTTTATCTAATTCTTTTAATTTATTAGAAGATTCTGTATCTTATTTATGTTATGGAGATGGCGAAAAGTATGTCTCTATAGTAGGAAATATGGCTGGTACTCCTAATATAGATTGGATAACTAATACATTATTTTCAGATGTTGAAAACATATTGAAAAATAAAAGAGAGTTCTATGATTTTATAGATGAAAAAATAAAAGATATACCAATGGGCTCAAATGGAGTAATATATCATCCGTATATAAAAAATTCTGGTGAACGCGCTCCTTTTTTGGATACTAATGCGAGGGCTAGTTTTTTTGGAATAAACGAAAATACAACTAGGTGGGATTTATTAAAAGCTATATACGAAGGTATAGCATTCTCCATTAAAGATTGTTTTCAAAGCTATATACCTAAAAAGATTTTTTTAATGGGAGGAGGCGCTAATAGTACAATTTTAGCTAAAATTATATCTGATTGTATGGGGGTTCCTATAGTTATTTCTAAATCAAAAGAGTTAGGGGCAAAGGGAGCGGCCGTATCTGCTTGTATGGCTACTGGTGTATTTTCAACTTTAAAAGAAGCATTAGATGCTTTTAAAAATGAAACCATAGAGATATATCCGAATGAGAAGAATACGCTATTTTATAATGAATATTTTCAGATATACAAAAATCTAAGGAATTTATATAAAATAGAATGGGAAAGAAAAATAAACATATTAAATAAATTTAAATTATTATAAGGAGTTTTACATTATGAAATATGAAGAATGTTTAGAACAAAGAGAAGAATTAGCTTTTTATATGAGAAGATTATATAAGCAAAAATTAACTACTTGTTCAGGAGGAAATTTGAGTGCTAGATTAGATGAAAAACATATTATTATTACTCCATCTAGTTTAGATAAAGGTTTTATAAAAGCGGAACAAATAGGTCTTATGACTATTGACGGAGAAAATCTTACACCTCATTTAAAGCCTAGTATAGAAACAGGAATGCATTTAAGCGCTTATAGAACTCGTGATGATATAAAAGCTATAATACATGCCCACCCTGTTACTGCAACTAGTTTTGCTGCTATGGATAAGAAAATAAATATTAATTTAACTGGAGAGGCTTTTGTTGTTTTAAAAAAAATAGCTTATGCTCCATATATATTAATGGGAACTGACGGCTTATCTGAAGCTGTATGTGAAGGATTAAAAATTTCAAATGTTGTTATTATGAAAAACCATGGTATTACTACTGTAGGAAATACTTTATTATCAGCTTTTGATAAAATGGAAGTATTAGAAGCAGCAGCTCAAATGACATTAAATACTCAAATTATGGGAAATATTAGTCAGTTGACAGATAAAAATTTGGATGAGCTTATTGAATGGTCTAATAAGTAATAGAAATTAATAACGGAGTTTTCTATGAACAATTTTAACTATTACAGCCCATGTAATATTTATTTTGGTAAAGATACTGAAAATAATATTGGCGCTTTATGTAAAAAACTTTCTGTAAAAAAAGTACTTCTGCATTATGGAGGAGGGTCTATAAAGAAAAACGGTCTTTACTATAAAGTAACAGAATGCTTAAAAAAAGAGAACATAGAGTTTTTAGAATTGCCTGGTGTTGAGCCTAATCCTAAATTATCTTTAGCATTAAAAGGTATAGAGTTGTGTAAAAAAGAAAATATAGATTTTGTATTAGCTGTTGGCGGAGGAAGTGTTATAGATTCAGCAAAATGTATAGCTAGCGGATACTATTATGATAATATATGGGAATATTATTTAGATGGAAGCAAAACTATAGAAAAGGCTTTACCAATAGGAGTCGTATTAACTATACCTGCAGCTGGAAGCGAAACTTCTCCAAATTCTGTTATTACTGAGGAAAAAAGTAAGTTAAAAAGATCCATAGAATCTTCGGCTATTATACCTAAATTTTCTATTATAAATCCTGAAAATACTTTTTCTCTGCCTAAAAATCAAATAGCAAATGGAGTATCTGATATAATAGCTCATTTATTTGAAAGATACTTCTCGCAAACAGAAAATGTAGATTTAACGGATAGACTCTTAGAATCTGCAATTATTACTATGCTTAAGTATGGAAAATTAACTTTTGATAATCCTGAAAATTATGATATACGTGCTGAAACTATGTGGTCTGGTACATTGGCTCACAATGGAATACTATCCCAAGGTAGAACAGAAGATTGGGCAAGTCATAGTATTGAACATGAATTATCTGCTGAATATAATATAGCTCATGGTGCTGGATTGTCTATAGTGTTTCCTGCTTGGATGAAGTATGTGTATAAAGAAAATATTGGTAGATTTTTACAATTTTCAAGAAGGGTATTTAATGTAGATTATGGAGTTGGAAAAGAAGAGCTGACAATAACTGAAACAATAAAAAAACTGGAAAAGTTCTATAAGTCTTTAAACTTACCAATAAAGCTTTCAGAAGTTAATATAAATGATGACAAGATAGATGAAATGACAGAAAGGTTATTTTATAATAGGTCTGAATATATAGGTAATTTCAAAAAGCTTAATAAAGAGGATGTAAAAAATATATATCGTTTAGCATTATAAATTTTATATACCTAAAATCAAGGAGTATTTTATCTGTCATAAATATCTTAGTTAAGATGGATAAAATACTTCTGTTTTTATTGAGTCAAAATACTCTAACCATTCTTTACTTGGCGCTTTGTCTGTGTAAATTCTATCTATATCACTAAAATCAGCTATTTTTATAAGAGAGTCTTGATCAAATTTAGATGAGTCGCATAAAATCCAGCTCTTGTTAGCATTTTTTATCATTTTTCTTTTAATTGGAACTGTTTCTATATTTCCATTAAAAATACCTTGTTTTAGCTTTATTCCTGTACATCCTACTAAAGCAATATCTGCCCTGTATGAATCTAACATATCTATTGTTTCTGAACCTATAACACAATTCTCATTTGACCACCACATTCCTCCGCATAATATAACGGAAATTTTTGAATTTGTTCCAAGTATATGTGCTATATTTGTAAAATGTGTAATTACAGTGCAGCGTTTTGATAACTGCGACATAACATGAGCAACTTGCATAGCGCTAGTAGATGAGTCCATAAATATTGAAAAATCTATATCATTAGGTAACTCTTTTACTATTTCTTTTGCAATAATCCTTTTTTCATTCAAGTTCTTTTGGTATCTTATTCCTATATTATTATTTGTAGCATTAATATTTGAAGAAGGTAGTGAAACTCCACCTCGTACTCTTAATACAAGACCATCTTGCTCCATTGTTTCTAAATCAGACCTTATAGTATTTAATGCAACATTTAATTGTTTAGAAAGCTCTGTTATTGTAATTTTTTTATCTTTTTTTAGTAAGTCTAAAATAATTTCTTGTCGTTCAAACGAAAGCATGTGAATTCCGATATTTATTATATTTTATGCTAATAATTCTATATTATAAGATATCACTTGTCAATTATTTATAAAAAAACAAAATTATTATCAAGCAATTAGCATAATTATTCTTTTTTCCCTTTAACTTTATCAATTAAACCAATTATTCCAGCTATAATCAGACCGATTAAGCAAGTTATTCCTCACATATATTCTCCTTATCTTTTTTGTTTTATTATACTATATATGGGTATATAAGTAAATATGTTTATGTTTTAAAAGTGTAATATAGTTTATTGATTTTTACTAGTAATATTTTATACTGCTATAGTAAATAATCAAAAATGATGAAGAGTTTTTATATATGAGTGATTTTTGGGTAATAAATACAAGTAATTTAAAAAAAGGTGAAAATAAAGATGAAAAATATGTTGATGACCTTGTGAATATTATGATAAAAGAGCATATATGCTTATTTGGATATTTTGAAGATAGTGGTCAAACATTTAGAAAAATAAAAATAGGTGATGTTATAATAGTAAGCCAAAGAATCAGTGAAAAAAGCTACCAAAGAAGTCCTGATAGTAATTATTTTGTTGGTATTGTAGATTCAGATGCTTATGATAGTTATGAAATAGCTTTAACTCAAGAAGGTATTATAAAAGAACTAAATAAAGATAGAAGTAATTTGGTTGATACAGATACAGTTTATAAATTTCAATACAGAAAATTAAAAAACTTTAAGTTATTAAAAGGTAAAAAATTAACATTTAAAGAAGATAGTGAAGATTATCCAACTGTACAACCTATTTATAAATTAAAAAAAAGTAATGATAAAGATAAAATATTGATAGAAGAAATAAAAAAAATAATGGATGTAAATATGATAAAAGAATGTAAAGAACTTTTAGAACAAAATTACAACCTCATACTCACAGGTGCACCGGGCACAGGAAAAACTTATTTAGCAAAACAGATAGCAGCTAAGATTATTTTTGATGATGATAAAAAAGAGTATACAGAAGAATTAGAAGAAGATGAGAATTTTAAAAATCAATATGAGTTTGTGCAGTTTCACCCATCTTATGATTATACAGATTTTGTTGAGGGGTTAAGACCTATTAAAGACAGTAGTGGAAATATTGGCTTTGAAAGAAAAGACGGAGTTTTTAAAGAGTTTTGTAAAAAGGCACTTAAGAATTTAATTGATAGTAAAAAAGATATTTCACAATTGAATGAAGATGCTATTATAAAAAATAATTTACTCGAATTTATAGACTATATTTCTATTGTAATAGATGAAAAAGGATGTTTTGAAATTGAAGGTATTAATAGGAAAGCAGCCCCATTAAAAGAAATAGAATTAAATGATGAAACATTGTATTTTGTTCCAGATATAAAAGCTGATAAACCAATTAAACTAACATTAGATAAATTAGTAGAATTTTATAAAAAATTTTCTGGAGAACTTAAAATAAATAAAAAATGGGATTATCAAAACTTTATAGCTAAATTTGGACTTAAAGGTCAACATACGTATGTTCATGGATTTTTAAAAGCATTCTATGAAAAATATAATTCTGAAATAGAAAAAGAATTAAATAATAATAATACTGTAGAAAAAGTTGAAAAGAAAAATTTTGTATTCATCATAGATGAGATTAACAGGGGAGAGATTTCAAAAATTTTCGGTGAATTATTTTTTGCTATTGACCCCGGATATAGAGGTGTTAAAGGAAAAGTGCTTACTCAATACTCTAATTTGATAGATGAGGAATTAGAAAAATATTTTTATATACCAGAGAATGTTTATATAATGGGCACTATGAATGATATTGACAGAAGCGTTGAGAGTATGGACTTTGCTATGCGTAGGAGGTTCGCTTGGAAAGAGGTCAATGCTAAAGATACACAAGAGAGTATATTAAAAGATTTAGATGATAGTATAAAACAAGATGCAATTGATAGAATGAATGCTTTAAATAATGCAATTAGTGAAATAGAAGGCTTTAATTCTTCTTATCATATAGGGGCTTCTTATTTCTTGAAGCTAAAAAATTATTATAATGGTAATAATAAAGAAGATGCATTTAAAAGTTTGTGGGATAACCATTTGAAAGGGCTTTTATTTGAGTATTTGAGAGGTATGCCTGATATAAATGATAAACTTAAAAAGTTAGAATATTCTTATAATGTGTTACCTGCTAACAATACAAAACAAGATACTAATGATAATAATATAGATAATTGATAAATTTTAAAATAAGTAAGAGCCAAAAATGCAGCCTTTTTGGTTCTTTGTGGCAACAAAAGAACTGGGGTGCGGGGCAAAGCCCTGCAATAATAAATGAATATAAACAATAAAATTATTAAATTAAAAGATAATACTAAACATGAAATACATAACAATATTTCAGAAGAAAATATAATCTCAATAAAAGAAATTTCAGGCAAAACTATATCAGCTATAAAAGATAATATTATAATATTTCCTAACTCCATAAAAGAAAGTAAAGACTTAGAAGAAGAGAGCAGAATATTTGATATAATAAATGATAGTATACACACCAATAATATAATGGGCTTTATTAGCTACAATAATACACAAATAAAAATTTCTTCAAGATTTGCTTTCAATGATAATGAAGATTATTTTCTGCATTACATGCTTATGAAAGTGCTTTCTCTTAATGTTGTTAATTTGGAGCATAGTAAAGATTATGATGATTCATTTGATTTTTTAATTTATATGTTTATTAGTTTTTTTAAGAGAGCATTAAGACAGGGGCTTTTTAAACAATACAAACTAATAAAGCATAATGATTCTAATGTTAAAGGCACTATTGATATTAACAGATACATTAAAAACAATATTCCTTTTAATGGTAAAATTTCTTATAATACCAGAGAATATAGCTATGATAATAATATCACTCAATTAATAAGACACACCATAGAATATATAAACACAAAAAATAGATATCTTTTAAGCTATGATAATGAAATAAAAGATTATACTCATCAAATATTTTATTCTACACATAGCTATGAGAGAAATAAAAGAGAAAGCATTATAAATAAAAACTTAAAACAATTATCGCACCCCTACTATTATGAATATGAGCCATTGAGGAAAATATGCATTCAAATATTAAGGCACGAAAAGTTAAAGTATGGTAGAGATGATAATACAGTGTATGGATTATTATTTGACGGAGCATGGCTATTTGAGGAATATTTAAACACTATTTTGAAGCAAATTAATTTTGAACATTCTGAAAATAAAACAGGGAAAGACCCTTTTCATTTGCTTATTAATGACAATAGAGGCAGATGGAAAATTTATCCTGACTTTCATAAATTATCAGATGACAATAAAAATAATATTGTACTTGATGCTAAATATAAAAGCCTTGATAAAAAAATCAATGAAGATAAAGATTATATAAATAGAGAAGATAGATTGCAGATAGTTTCTTATGCCTATACACTTAATGCTAAAAAGGCTGGTTTTATTTATCCTGTTGAAATTGATAATTATAAAGAAGATAGCTATATAGGAAATCTAAATAATGAATATAATAATGCTGATTGTAAGATATGTAAATATGCTTTAAAAATTCCATCAAAAAAATTAAACGGAGAGAATTTTAATAATATAAAAGATTTCATTGAAACAATGGGGAGTTTAGAAAAAGAATTAGTCTCTAAGCTTAATTAATATATATTGAAAATTTTTAAGTTTATTAAAATTTATGAATAAAAATATTTGCGGGGCTTTGCCCCACACCCCAGTTCTTTTACGACCGTAGGAAGTGCCTTCGGTATTGGTATAAAAGAACCAAAAGAACTGCATTTCTTAACATAAAATATAGGTATTATATTTTATTCATATTCCAACATATAAAGCTATAATACTTGAACTTTTTTCGAAGTGTATCAATAAGTAAAAAACTTTATTGTTAGAAAAAGTTTATAATTATAATTTATAAAAATATAATTAGTATATTTTTCCTTTCATGTCCAAACATAAATCAAGTATGCTTATAGCAAGTGCTGCCTCTACAACCGCGACAGCTCTCACAGCAATGCAAGGGTCATGACGCCCTTTTATAGTTAAAATCTCTTCTTCTTTCGTTTCTATGTTTAAGGTTAATTGCTCTTTAGATATTGATGGAGTAGGCTTTATTGCCACATTTACCACTATAGGCATTCCGTTAGAAATGCCGCCCAATATTCCGCCATTGTTATTAGTTTTTGTCTCTATAGTTTTTATGTTGCTGCTTTCTTTTATGGTGTATGCATCGTTACATTCGCTTGCCTTATAGTTTACAAAATCAAAACCGATTCCAAACTCCACACCTTTTACTGCAGGTACAGCAAACATAGAAGAAGAAATTCTGCTCTCTATTGAAGAATAAAAAGGGTCTCCAAATCCAGCAGGCACATTAAAAGCAACCGCTGTTATAATTCCGCCTACAGAATCCATATCAAGTTTAGCTTTCTCTATAGTGCTAATCATCTTCTCCATAGCATCATCATCAAATACGCTCAATTCTTTATTATAATTTTTTATAAACTCCTCATAACTTGGAAGCTCATTATTAGGATATTTATCTTTTATATTGTATATTTGTTTTATATGTCCTGCTATATTTATGTCAAACTTTTCTTTAAGAGCTAATTTAGCCAAAGCACCCGCAAATACTAAAGGAGCAGTAAGCCTTCCAGAAAAATGCCCGCCTCCTCTTATATCATTAAAACCTTCGTATCTAAGCATAGCAGTATAATCACTATGCGAAGGTCTAGGTAAGACTTTTAAATTGGAATAATCTCCGCTTCTTTTGTTTTCGTTTTTTATAATAGAAGCTATTGGCATACCTGTGCTTATATTATCCAAAACTCCTGATAATATTTCAACTTTATCGCTTTCTTGCCTTGTTGTAGAGAGTTTGTTGTTTTTAGCTCTTCTTCTCTCCATTTCACTTTCTACAAAATTATTATCTATATTTATTCCATAAGGAAATCCATCTAATACACACCCTATAGCCTCTCCGTGAGATTCCCCAAAAATGCTTAATTTCAAATTATTGCCAAATACACTTCCCATTATTCTATATTCCTAAAGTTAGTTTTTTTATTAGTATATATTATTTTTTATAAACTTTCTATAATTAAACTATTTAATATATTATATAATCAATTATTCTTAAATAAAATATCAATTTGTTATTGAATTTTGTTATATTATGATTATAATCTTTAAAGTTTAATTTTGTGTGTAAAAGGATATTATTATAATGGATAAAGTAAATATTTCCCTTATAGGTGTAGGCAGAATGGGGCAATTTCACCTTAATGTTATAAATCAAATAGAAAGTATTAATTTAACGGGTATATATGATGCTGATGAAAATCATCTTAATGAAGTATCTAATAAATATAATATTAATAAATTTAATAGTTTAGATGAAGCTATAGACAATTCAGAGGCAGTAATAATAGCAAGCCCAACAAAGTTTCATTTTGAAATAGCAAAGAAAGCTTTAGAAAAGTCCAGACATGTATTGGTTGAAAAGCCAATGACAGAAACATATTTACAAGCTAAAGAATTACAAGAGATAGTAAATAAAAAAAATCTCATACTTCAAGTAGGACACGTTGAGAGATTTAATGGAGCAGTACAAGAGCTTCATCATATAATAGAAAAACCTTATCTAATAGAGGCAAGAAGATTAGCGCCATTTACACCTCGTATTACAGATGTTGGTGTTGTATTTGATATAATGATTCATGATTTAGATATAGTAACTTCACTTGTAAAAAAGCCTGTTATAAGATTTTCAGCAAGCGGTAAGAGAGTAAGAACAAACAACGAAGATATTGCAAGTGCTTTATTAGAGTTTGAAGATGAAACCATAGCAACAGTAAGCGCAAGCAGAATTACACAAGAGAAAATTAGAACTTTAGCCATAAGTACAGAAGATGCTTATTTTATATTGGATTATGCTACACAAGATATTACAATACATAGACAAGCAAGCAGCGAGAGCAAAATAAAAACTTCTATAGGAATCAATTATACTCAAGAATCTATTATAGAGAGAGTGTTTATTCATAGAGATAATCCATTAAAATTGGAAGATGAGCATTTTGCAAACTGTATATTAGGAAAAGATAAAAGATTTGTTTCTGTAGAAAATGATGTAAATACTATTAAATTAACAGAGGATATACTCAAAAAAATTAAAGAAACTTGGTAATAAATTATCTTGACAACAAAAACATATTTAACTATAATTAAATTGAGGTATTTATGGTCAGGCGAGTATTAAATTTTGTTATTTTATTATTTATATCATCTTCTTTAATATTTACTCAAAATAAAAAAAGCACTATAGGTATAGCTTTATATAGGTTTGATGATGATTATACACAATATTTAAAAAGTTATATAGAGAAAAATATTGGAAACAAAGCTTCTTTAACTATAGTAAATTCTCATAATAGCCAAGTAACGCAGAATGACCAAGTAGAAATATTTTTAAATAAAAAAGTTAATCTTATAGCAATTAATTTAGTAAATGAAAGTTATGCTCAAACTATAATAAATAAAGTAAGCGTTAGAAATATACCTATTATTTTTTTTAACAAGGAACCGGATTTAGAAGCTCTTAATAGTTATAATAATGTTTGGTATATTGGAGGAAGCAGTGAGAATGCAGGAACGGTTCAGGGAAGAGTTATAGCAGATAGTTGGAAGTCTCATGCTAATTGGGATAAGAATGAAGATGGAAAGATTCAATGCGTAATAATAAAAGGAAGAACTAATGGCTTTGAGAGTGAGAATAGAACTCAGTATATGAAAGATTATTTAAAAAGAAATAATATTAAACTTGATATATTAGCTGAGGTTTATTCTCTTGATAATAGAAAAACTGCTTCTATGGAAATGGATAAACTAATGGCTAAATATTCCAAGAAAATAGAATATATCATCGCTAATGATGATAATATGGCATTGGGGGCATTAGATTCTATAAAAAAATTGGGTTTTAATAATAACAGCAGAATGCTTAATTATATACCTATAGTAGGAATTGGCGGTATACCAGAATGTTTACAAGAGATAAAAAATTATTCTGTATTTGCTACAGTAATGCAAAACCCTTCTACTCAGGCAGAAGTTTTATCTAAGGTTTCATTAAATATAATAAATAATAAATCACCATTAGACGGCACAACTTTGAGTTTTGATAATAATAAATATATTTTTGTGCCTTATATACCTGTAACTATGTTTAATTTGGATAGGGCTATTGAAATTTATAAATAATATTTTTATTTAAAAATAGGAGTAATTTTATGAGCAAATTTATTTTTTCATTGCTATTATTTTTATCTATTTTTTATAGTTGTTCATCGAATAAGGCTAGTGATTCTAATGATAAGGCAATAGATGTTGCTGTGGCTATATATAGATATGATGATAGTTTTATTTCTTTTATGAGAAGGAATATAGAAACATTTTTAAAATCTAATAATGTAAAGTTTACTATGTATGATGCTGAGAATGATCAAGTTAAGCAGCATGACCAAATAGATGCGGCTATACAGAGAAATGTTGATGCTCTTGCTATTAATTTAGTTGATCCTTTAGCTGCTAATTTGGTTATAGAGAAAGTTAAACCTTCTAATATACCTGTAATATTTTTTAATAAAGAACCTAAAAAAGAAGATTTATTGAGTTATGATAAGGTTTGGTATGTTGGAACTAGAAGCGTGGAGTCTGGAGATATGCAAGGGGAGATAGTATTGAAGGCTTGGCTTTCAAATGCTTCTTTAGATAAAAACAAAGATGGAAAGATACAATATGTTTTGCTCAAAGGTGAAGAGGGGCACCCAGATGCTGAAGGAAGAACTGAGAGAATTAAGGCTGTATTAGAAGAAAATGGGATTGTATTAGAAGAGTTAGAGATGAATAATGCCAATTGGGATATACTTCAGGCACAAACTTTAATGGATGCTTGGATAAAAAAACATGAGAACAATATAGAGTTTATTTTCTCTAATAATGATGCTATGGCTTTGGGGGCTTTAAAATCTATACAAAAAGAGGGTTATAATATAGGCGATAGTAATAAGTTTATACCAATAGTAGGAGTTGATGCTATACCGGAAGTAATAGAAGAGATAAAGAAAGGCGCTATACTTGGCACAGTATTACAGAGCCCTAAAGATCAGGCTAAGGCTATAGTTGATATGGTTATAAATGTTGTAAATAACAAAGATGTACTTGATGGTACTGGTTATACTTTAGATGAAGTAAAAGCAGTGAGAGTGCCATATAAGGCAATAACTATAGATAATATTAATGATGCTATGGATGCTTATAAGTAAATATTTATAATAATTTTTAAAGAGAGGCTTCTTTTTTAGGGGAGTCTCTTTTTTTATATTTTTAATCTTATTAATCCAACTACTTTACCAACTATAGAAACTTTTTCTTGTATTATAGGAGGATATTCTTTATTTTCGGAAACTAATTTTATGCAGTCTTTCTCTTTAAAAAATCTTTTAATAGTTATCTCTTCATCGCCATTATCATCTATTTTTGCAACTACAATATCTCCATTTTGAGGTTCTATGTTTGAAGGATTAACTAAAACCATATCCCCTTCTTTTATATGAGCATCTATCATAGAATCGCCTTTTACTTTCATAAGGAAATTGTTCTCATCTTGTGCTATTGATTCAGGTAATGGGAAAAAATCTTCATAAGATTCATCAGAAACGTCCATTAAAAGACCAGCCTTAACTTCATTTGTAAGTAATGGTATTCTTATAAGATTATCTTTTTTTTCTGATGTATTTATAGGCACACTTCCTCTTGCTCTTTTACCTGTCTTTTTTACATAACCTTTTTTTTCTAATGCTGTTAAATGCGTTGTTACGGCTGTTGGAGAGGCAAAATTAAAATGAACCATTATTTCTTTTACTGTTGGAGGGTATCCATTTTCATTCATAAACTTTTGCAAAAAATTTAATATATGCTTTTGCTTGTCTGTTAATTCTGTCATATTAGACACCTCATATATATTAGTATAATATTTATTATTATACTATACAAAAATATGATGTCAATATTTATAAATTAAAAATAACATTTTCTTGATATATTTGTTATAATATTATACAATATTTATAGTAGGAGTTATATATGTCTATAATAAAAGAAGATATAATTAAATTATTAAATGAACAATTAAACAAAGAGCTTTATTCTGCAAGTCTTTATTTTAACATGGCTGGATGGTGTGATAAAGAAGGCTTAAAAGGATGCAGTCAATTCTTATATGGTCATTTCAAAGAAGAGACAACTCACTTTGAAAAGTTTAGAGATTTTATTAATAAAGTTGGCGGACAGGCTATTATTACAGAGATGAAAGCTCCGCAAAGCAGTTTTAACTCTGTTGAGGATTTATTTAAAGCTATACTAAAACATGAAGAATATGTTACTTCTTGTATTAATGAATTAGTTGGTAAGGCTATGGAGAGTAAAGACCATATTACAGTAAGGTTTTTAGATTGGTTTATACAAGAACAGTTGGAAGAAGAAGAATTATTTAATGAGATATTAAGCAAAATAAAAATGCTTGGAAATGGAAAGTTAGAGGGAAGAGACCTTTATACATTTGACGGTATTATGGCAGATTTTGATTCTAAAAAGCATTCTGCTTCTAACGAACAATAATAAAATATAATTATAGAGAGGGTATATGTTTCATAAGTTTCTAAATATTTTTAAAAAGAAAGATAAGGATATACCCTCTGCAAATAGAATTACCGTAGACAATTTTTTTAATTATGATAAAGAAAATCCTTCAGAGATAAGGGCAGTAAGTTTAACTAAATTTTACGGTAAAAGAAAAATAATAGAGGATATTTCTTATAGTGTAAAGCAAGGTGAGGTAGTTGGACTTTTAGGGCCTAATGGTGCGGGGAAGACAACAAGTTTTTATATTACTGTTGGTTTTGTTACAGCTACTAAGGGTAATATTTATTTAAATGATATAGACATCACTAATCTTCACATGTATCAGCGTGCTCAGCTTGGTATAGGTTATTTACCGCAAGAGGCTTCTATTTTTAGAAAACTTTCCGTTGAGGATAATTTGCTTTCTATACTTGAATACAATGATGCTTTAACTCAAAAAGACAGAATGGATATTACAGACAGACTGCTTGAAGAGTTTAATATAACACATGTAAGAAAACAAAGAGGCTATACACTTTCAGGCGGTGAGAGAAGAAGATGCGAGATAGCGAGAGCATTAACCGTAAATCCAAAATTTATTTTATTGGACGAACCATTTGCAGGAGTTGACCCTATAGCAGTTATTGATATACAAAATATTATAGCTTCATTAAAAGAAAAGGGACTTGGAATATTAATAACCGACCACAATGTGCGAGAAACTTTAAGGATTACAGATAGGGCATATATAATGGGTAATGGTAAAATATTAGTTCAAGGAAGCCCTGAAGAGATTATAGCAAATCCTTTAGCACGTAAGATTTACTTAGGTGAATCTTTCAGTATGTGATATAAGTTTAAACAATTATATTTTCAATTGTTAGTTTTGTATTTGTGATGGCTTTGTTCAAGCTCTGTGAACACTTCATAACTCCCATATTCTTCTATGACTAAATGGAGTGTCTGCTATATTGGCACAAAGAAGCAAAAAGGCTGCATTTTTTTAGCTTGAAATGTTGGTATTACAATATAGTTTATACATATTCAAAACATGCAAAGTTATAGTACTTGCGTTTTTTGCAACTTTTTTGAGCGACAAAAAAGTTGAATAAAAAACTCATATAAAATATATAGTTGTTTGCAGGGCTTTGCCCCGCACCCCATTTCTTTTATTGGTATAAAAGAAGCAAAAGAACTGCATTTTTTATCCCTGAAATACAGGTATTATTTTATATTTAATACATATTCTAATATGAAGTGCACTTTCGCGAAGCGTTGCCCGAAGTGCGAAAACTTTTTGCGGTGGGAAAAAGTTGAATAAAAAACTCATACAAAATATATAGTTGTTTGCATGGCTTTGCCCCGCACCCCACTTCTTTTATTGGTATAAAAGAAGCAAAAGAACTGCATTTTTTATCCCTAAAATACAGGTATTATTTTATATTTAATACATATTCCAATATGAAGTGCACTTTCGCGAAGCGTTGCCCGAAGGGCGATAACTTTTTGCGGCGAGAAAAAGTTGATAACACTTTTGTAAAAATATATAAATTGATAAAATATAATTGTTTAGCTATTTTATCCCAAAGCAACATCTAAAACCATCATTATAGCAAAACCAAATATAAAGCCGAATACTCCAAAGTGATTATGCTCTTCTGCAACAGCTTCTGGAACCAATTCTTCTATAACAACATATATCATAGCACCTGCAGAAAATGATAATGCTATAGGAAGTATTAATGTAAGTTTAGTAACAGCAATAGCTCCTATCACGGCAGCAATAGGCTCTACTATTCCAGATATTGCTCCAAGTAAAAAAGATTTTGATTTTGAAACACCTGTACTTTTAAGAGGCAAAGAAACAGCAGCCCCCTCTGGGAAGTTTTGAAGACCTATACCAAGTGCTAAAGCCAAAGCTGCATTAAAACTCACCCCGCTATCTCCTATAGAAAAAGCTCCAAATGTTACACCAACCGCTAAACCCTCTGGTATATTGTGTAATGTAATAGCTAAAAATAATAGTATACTTTTTGATAGTTTTACTTTAGCTCCCTCAGTCTCTTCATGACCATTAACTATATGCATATGCGGTAACGATTTATCTAATACCCATATAAAAAATGCACCAAATAAAAAACCCCCAACAGGTATAAGCCAATTTGGTAAATTAGTATTTTCTGACAGTTCTATAGAAGGTGCAAGCAAAGACCAAAAACTAGCTGCAGTCATTACCCCGCCTGCAAAACCATACATAGTAGCAAGTAGTTTAGGTTTTATTTCAGATACAAAGAAAAATACTAATCCTGCTCCAAGTGCCGTAAAAGCAAATGTAATTCCCCCGCCAAATAATGCTAAAACAACTGGTGATGCATTCTCTATCATTAATTACCGCCTTTTATTTTTTTTGTTTTTATTTTATAATTATATATATTATTAAATTAATTTTCAATACTAATTAGTAATAATTATTAATAATTTTTTTATTTATTAATAAATATAGGAGTTTTATATTATGAGTAATGATTGCATATTTTGTAAGATTGTTAAAGGAGAAATACCTTCAAACTTTATAAAAGAAAATGAATATTGTGTTGTGTTTAAAGATTTGAACCCTAAATCTGATGTTCATTTGCTTGTTGTACCAAAGAAGCATTTAAAAGATATAACAGAGATAGATAATGATTTGATGGGAAAAGTGTTAGATACTATTAAAGAGGTAGCTAAAGAAAATAATTTAGAATCTTTTAGAATAGTTAATAATTGCGGAGAGAATGCAGGTCAGAGCGTATTTCATTTGCATTTTCATGTTTTATCTGGAAAGAATTTAAAGGATAATTTTTAAAAAACTAATTAGGAGTTATTATGATAGACAGTCATTGCCATCTTACTTATATATCCAAGAAGGCTAAAGATTTAAAAGATGTTTTAGAGAGAGCAAACAAGGCTGGCATATATTATTTTGTAGACATAGGTGTTCACCCAAGTGATATAGACGAGCGTTTATATATATTATCAGATGCTGAAGGTGTATTTTTTAGTATGGGTTATTATCCAGACTATGCCAATGAAAATGATGAACACACTATTAAAGCTTTTGAATTAAAAATAAAAACTATAAACAAAAAAACTTTAGAAAACAGAAAAAAACTTATTTATGCAGTTGGAGAGATAGGATTAGATTATTATCATGATGATTCCAATAAAGAGGAACAGAAGAAATTTTTTAGTGCTTTATGTAATGCCGCAAAAAATGTTGATCTTCCAATACTTATTCACAGCAGAGATGCTTTTAAAGATACTTTCAGTATACTTAAAGAGGCGGATATACCAAAAAGAGGAATATTTCATTGTTTCAGCGGAAATGTGGAAGATGCTAAGAAAGCTTTAGATTTGGGATATATACTTTCTTTTTCCGGTTCTTGCACATATTTAAAAAATGATTTTTTAAGAGAGGCAGCTAAATATGTTCCTAAAGATATGTTTACAATAGAAACTGATTCTCCATATTTAACACCTCAGAAGATGAGAGGGAGGGCTAATGAACCTGCATTTATACCGTATACTGCAGAAGTTTTGGCAGAGGCGAGGAGAGAGTGTGTTTCAGATATTATGAAGAATGCTTTAATCAATGCTTCAAGAGTTTTAGAGCTTCCTATTGATACTAATAAACTTGTAAATTAACATAATTATTTTTGTTTAAGCAAATTATATATATTACGATAATAACTTTTAAGGAAGACAATTAAAAAAACTATGAGAAAATACTTTACTTTTATAACTTTATTTTTTTTATTATCTTTTTTTAATCTGCTTCATTCTCAGGATATTTCTTTTGAAGAGCTTTATAACAAAATAAAAGATAATTATACAAATATATATCCAAAACGTTTTGAGGCATATATAGAAGGTAAAATAGTAGAAGCTCAAATATCAACTATACCTGCAAAAAATTATCTCTCTTCAAAAGACAAAATCAGATTAAAGTTCACTCTCGTACAAAACTCTAAACCAAACATTGTGCTTGAAAATGTTGATAGTTTTTATGCTAAGATGTTTTCTGTGTTTGAAGAGCCTTTGGAAACTGTTGGATTTTATGCTATTGTATCTGAGAGTTATAGTTCGCTTTCAAAAAAGTTTACTGTTGATTCTGTAGAAGAAGATAATGATAAATATGAAGTTGTACTAAGAGCAGTAGGTGAAAATAAAGACTATAGTATAAACTACACAATAGATAAAAATAGTCTTTTGGTGGAAAGTGCTGATTATTATAATAAAAAATCAAAAATTTATGATGTTGATATATCATACACCAATATTGATAATTATACTGTTCCTGAAATTATTAAATATAAAAGTTCTGACGGTAGAGTAAACTCTCAAATAAAGTTTGTTGATATAAAAGTGTCTTCCAAATAAGTATTATTGGATATTTTATTATGAAAAAAATCTTTATTTTTTGTTTTTTTATTTTTAGCTTTATGAGTTTATATGCTCTTAATGATGATATTAATGCATTATTTAATTTGCAAGGCTCTGGAGATATTGTTTATTATAATAGTGATAGTGTTATAGACAGCAGTGAATATTCTCAGGCAGATAATTTAAAAACAGAATTAGAAAGAGATGGTTATAAAGTATATTCTATAGTGATAGCAGATGTTTTGGGCTCTTCAAAAGGAAATGAGTTTATAGCTTTGATTAGCTCTGTTGAAGGAGAGAAGATATCTGTTTATGGAAGCAATTTAGATGAAAAATTTTCTTATCAGTCTTCGAGAATTGGAAAAAATGCGGCTATAGATTTAGAGAGTTTTTATGATAAGAAAAATGAGGTTGGTATTATAAAATATTATATAATTAATGATAATGGAGAGGATAGGGATATTTATCTTTATATTTTTAGAATAGAAGATAATAAAATTAGTTTGGTTGCTGATGTATCTTATTATAGAGAGATTAATTCTATGAAAAGCGGTGTTGTAAATGAGATGCAATTTGCTTTTAGAGATATTGATGCTGATGGAATAAGCGAGATGTTGGTAGAGTATAAAGAGAAAGTTGTAGGAAGAGATGAAAAGATAGAGTATCAAATTTATAAATTAAGCAAGAATAAATATGAATGTGTAGCTTCATCTTGGCTAGATGATGAATATATAGATTTATCTCCGTATTTTAAAAGAGATTAGTATATATTAAAATTATTTTATGAACTTTTATTATTTAGTGAATATGTATTATAGTTTTTTATGATATAAGTATTATTATGTATTAATGATGTACGTTTTAAATATATTATTAACTTTTTTATATATACCAAAAATTTTTCAAAATCTATTTTTTATTTTAATTAATTTTGGGGACCCAAAGAAGCAAAAAGACTACATTTTTAGGTAAAATTTAAATTTCATAATATATTTAATACACATTCCAATATATAAAGCTAAAGAACTTACACTTTTTGGTTCTTTGACGAAGTCCACACCGCGTAAGGCGGGAAAAAGAACAATAAAAAAATTACAAACCTACAAAATTTTAGTATATAAAAAATAAAGAGTGCAAGATTTGTTACCTGCACTCTCTTTTATTTCTTAATTAAAATATTTATTTAATTATATTTTCCAATTTGGGAATCTCTTTAATACAGCTGTTATTATATCTGTTTTATAATGCTGTTCCAAATTAACCAATTTTTGGAATTCACTAAATATTATTTTTACATCTTCCTCATTTTCTGTTTCTATGAATTTAAGTAAATAAGCCTTATCAAATACTAAATCATATACTATTTTTATTAACTTTCTTCCCTGAGGAGAAGTTTCTTTATTGTCGAGCATTTTTGATAAATTAGGTATTATACTTAATAAACCTATCATTAGAGAGTTTTTATTAATTTTTATATCTCCTTCTATTTCATCATAATACTCACCGTCAAGGATTTTTTGAGCAAAATAAACAAAAGATTCTGGATATTCTTTGTAATGTAAAAATATATCATCTATAGTTTTAGCAAGCATATCAACTTTGCCGTCAGAGAACAATTTATTTACTATTAAATAATGGTTTTTTACTTGAGGTGAATATAATATTTTTAATATAATATTATAATATTCATCTGGTTTTCCTTCTTGTATAGCTTTTACAAATTTATCTCTATAATTTGAAGATGGTAATATCTCGTATATGTGAGTGTAATTATCAACTTCTTTTATAAGTTCAGAGAGCATAGGTATATCTTTGTTAGTATCATTTTGTGTTTTTAGATATATTGTGCTTATTATTCTGCTGTCGCTAGGTGCTTTTTTATCTTTTGATATAGTAACAAAATAATTATACATTTCTTTTGCTTCATCAGAGTTTAAGTTTGGAGTATAAGTGAGATATTCCATATAGATTTGATATCTTTCAAGGAAATTATCTGTCTTATTAAACTTAGATAAACTTTCAGCATCATAGGTTTCTGCTTCTTCATTATAAAGGAAAGTGTTTTTATCAAATTTCACTGTAGTAGAAGCTCTTACAGATTTCTTAGCATTTTCAAGCCATTTATTGTAAGAAGAATCTGCTATTACTATATGAGGAGCAGCAGTTAATTCTTGTTTTAAATCTTTAGTGTTAATAGTTTTTTTGTATTTTAATATTATAGTAAGAAGCTCTGTCGGATTTTCTTCTGCCATTTTTTTAAGTTCATTTAATTTGTAAGCTTTATATACATTTATATCATCTTCTGGAAGAGTTGTGAGAGATTGTATTGCCATATCAAATGTCATTTTTCTCTCTTCTTCTTGAGATACAAATTTGATTTTTAATTCATTTATGTCTATATACTTAATTTTACCAACACCAAAATTTCTATGTATAACGTATTTATCAACATCGTATTGTATGTATTTTTCAAATATTTCTATACAAGCTTTTGGCGGTTTATTAACATTAGTAATAGCTGAAATTTCTTCTATCTTTTCAAAAAGCGTATGATTAGGGTATAATTTTTCATAAACATCAACTAATCTATGTCTAAAAAATTTAGCCTTTTTATTATTTTGTGCTACTATAGCCTGTTCATAATTTAATAGATTTTTAATAGTTTTTAAAGCATCATTAAATCTATTATTCTCAAAATAGTGGAAGAATATTATTTTCCATATATCTATCATAATATTAGCATCAACCAATTCTTTTAAGGCATTTTCATATTTTAATAAATAATTATAATTGTCAGGTTCATATTCAAGCACTTTTTTAATGTTGCTTTCAGCATTAGTTCTTTTTCTAATTAAATTTCTCTCAAAAGCAATTTTGTAATAATGTACAGCACTAGTGATATCTCCAGCCAACTCTTTTGTATGAGCTATCTTTTCAGGTAATTCAGGGTTTGATACATCAAATTTTATTAATCTCTCTAAAATCTCTAAAGCTTCAGTTTCTTTATTTGATATTTGATAATAACTAGCTAAATATCTTAAAGCATAGTCGCATTCATAATATTCATCTAATATTTTTTGTGCAATATATTCTACTATATTCCATTTTTTTGCATTTTTAAATATACCTATAAGCTTATCTAATGTATTATCAGAATAGTTTTGTAGTTTAAGATTTAAAAAACCGCTTGCATATAATGCAGATATATGATTAGCATTTTTTTTTAATTGTGAATTAGCAGTATCTAAAATAGAATTAATATCTTCATTACTATTAATATCATTAATAATTGTAGATAGATCTGCAAAATATTTCACAGTATAATTTAATAAAGGTTTTCTTGTAAAAGTTTCTTCTGAAAATATGTTTTCTAATTTTTGTAGAGCTTCTGACATCTGTTTACCCCTTATTTAATATTTTTATATAAAATTGAAGCAAATCTTTATCTATTTCCGACATTTTTCTGCCCCATATTTTTATTTCATTCATATCTTCTTGCGTATGCCTCATTATTAAATATGTTGTTAAAAAAGCATATGCAGATAAAAGTTTTGGCGCAGTAGCTTCTCTTAATTTTAACTTTCTATAGTCTGCTTCTAATTTAGATATATGTTTTCTTAATTCAAATTCTTCTTCTTTAGTTAATTCCCTTTTAATATCTAAAATATTCATAAGTTCGCCGTAAGCACTCATCCAAGAGATGATTTCTTCCTGACTATTATTATGAATACCTCTTCTAATGATAATATCTCTAATTTCTCTTACAGCATCTATTGTAATTCTTTCAAATTCTATATCTAAAGGCGCATAAAACAAAGCATCTCTAATATACATTTTTGCTTTTTTTGCGTCTCCTAATATATGATTAATTTGTGCTATATTTGAAAGAGTATTACCATTATAAGGCTCTATCACATTTAAATATTCATAAGCTTTTAATGCTCTTGAATAATCGCCAAGTTCTATAAAAGCATTAGCCAGCAAATGTAATTCATCTTTACCTTTAATTTCTTCTACGTTTTTTTTCATTATTTGCAATATAATGCTATTGTATACGAAATAGTGAATGGCCTTTATTGCTATTAATGTTTCATTGTATGATTTATTCTTTATAAACTCTTCAAATTTTTTATAAGACAAATCTAAAAAATTACAGTATTCTAAATAATCTCCTTTAAAACTTTCTATTTTATCAGCTCTATTAATCCAAAACTTCACGCAAGATATATTTTCGTATAGATTTGGATATTCAAAGTCCATAGACATAATTCTATCCAAATCTTCTATAGAGTCTTGGAATAGACCTTTTTTTAATTTATCTTCTACAATTAAAAAAATATCTTTTACTGTTTCTTTTCTCGAAAATAGTTCATCAGCCATAAATCAAAAAAAGCCCTCCAGTATAAAGATATATACTATTCTATAAAATATAATATAATAGAATAATTTTAAATTGTCAAGTAAGCAATAAGGATAAAATTGCATATTAATCATCAAATTTTTGTCCTAAAAGCTGTCCATTAACATCTATATAAAGTGCCATAGAATTATTAAGTTTTACTTCATATAGATTCCATTTCTTTTTTATTTTTGTTATAGTAGTATTTGGGAATGTTACAGATACTGTATTTGCTACAGTTTTTGGCAATATTTCTGGAGGTACGGCTACATAATTTCCTTCTACTTCTTTCAATTCTCCGTTAATAAAAAACTCTAATTCTACTCCATTTTCAAGCACAATTTCATATTTTTTTCTATCTCTTTCAGCGAGTATGATTCTATTATTTGGAAAGAATTTGTTTATAAAATCTATAGTACTCTTTGGAAGCTCATTAGGATCAACTTTCCAATCATCTGCAGCAAGGACTGAACTAAATATAATTAATAATATAAATACTTTTTTCATTATTATCCTTTTTTATTTATTAATCTGAAATTTTTTGCCCTACAAGCATACCAGAAGAATCTATAAACATGTTGATATGAGTATCTAATGTTATAATATAAGTATTCCATTTCTTTACTATTTTTAGTATATTTGTATTTGGATTAGTTTTATCAATAGTATACATGACATTTTCTGGTATAAAATCAGTGGGTATAGGCTTATCCTTACCATCTACTTCACACCAAATTCCTGTATTATCAAATATTAGCAAAAAATCTTCTTCTAATAATACATGAAAACGATTATTTATTTTATTTATAGTTTTTATATTAGTATTGTTAAAATTATTTTCTATAAAGATTTTTGATTTTTCCGGCAGATTGTCTAATGATATAGAATCATAAGTTAATAATTCAAAAGGAAAAATTACTATAAAAAAGAAACTACTAATTAATACAAATTTCTTAAGCATATTTTTAATATAACAAATTTTTTACAAAATATCAATATTTTATGACATAAACTTTACATTAGGAGGCAGTTTAAAAAAAATATTACTATGTAAATGTAAAATTAAAAATAGCAATATTAACGCTTGTTTTTTATGGTTTTTTGTTATATTATAGGTATAATAACTATTATTTTATTTTTAGGAAAAAGTAGAAAATTATGAAAAAGATATTGGTTTTATTATTTTTATTTTCAGTCTCTTTATTTTCGCAAATAATGACACCTGAGAAAGTTATTAGTATGATGTCAAACAGATTTGCCGCTATGAATAGTTTTTCATCTACCTTTACAGAACGCAATGGAAGTAAAATAAAGACTGGTACTCTCATAAGTAAGAATCCAAATATATTTAAACTTGAATATTCAGGCGGTACTAACAGCGATTCTATATATTGTGATGGTAAAACTTTGTGGATGATATTTCCAAGAAAAAAGGTTGTAAGCGAGCAGACATTGCATTATGGAGATTCTGGTGCTATTTATACAAAGGCAGGAATATCAAGACTTATATCTAAGTATAATATAGATTTTTATTCTGATAGAGCATTAAGACCTGTGAGCAGTTTTGACGGCAGTGCTTTAAATATATCTGGATATAATAGCTCTCAATATACTAGTGATGATAATAGATTGGCTTATCATATGCTTCTTACTCCTAAACAAGCAAGTGTTGATAGAACTGGTTTTCCTACGATACATTTGTGGATTGCTGAAGACGGTATGATTATTAGAATACTTGGGATATCTACTACCAATGTACCTGTAGAATATTTGTTTAAGTCTATTAGATATAATGTTCAATATGATAATAAGACATTTGTACCTGTTATACCTGAAGAGATGCAGGTGTTAAAAGATGGTTTAATATCAGACAATTAAAAAAATTTAAAGGATTTTAAATTATATGGAAACCATAGGACAAATATTAAAAAATGCTAGAGAAAAAAAAGGTCTTACCATAGAAGAATTAGCATCAAGTACATATATTGTTTCTAAATTTATAAAAGCTTTAGAAGATGAACAGTTTGATTTATTGCCGGGAGAGATATATGTTAAAGGGTTTATCAAAAATTTAAGTGATAAGCTTTCATTAGATTCTGATGCTATGATAGAGCGATATAATTTACAAAGAAATGAAAATAAATTTGAAGAAGACTTGTCAAAATCTAGGAAGTTTAAAATATCTTCTAAAAAGAAAGAAGAAAAAATAGAAAATAAAAAAGAGGAAATAAAAGAAACGGAAGAAGATGATTTAAAAAAAATAGAAAATAAAAAAGAAGATATTTCTAAAACTAACAGCAGTATTTCAGTAAATAGTAAAACATATACTCCAAACAGTGCCGAGGCGGAATTATTATATATTACAAAAAGAGATTTAAATAAGCTTAGAAATAAAAAAAGTAAAGCTAATTCTTTTGTACTTATTATAGTTATATTAGCTATATTGGTTATTTTTGCTGTTATATTTTTTAATATAGATAATATAAAATCTATGTTTTCTTCAAGCAGCAATAATAATAAAAGAGAAGTTGAGATAGCAAGGAATATTGTTGATAATAGTGCGAGACAAAATGTAAAACCTGGAGATATTATATATTTTAAGCCGCTTGGTATATCTGCTACTATTAAATTTAATAGTATAGGAAATGTTATTAGAATGAATATTAATGGGCAGGATTTATCTTTTTCTAAGAGCAACCCTATAATATTAGATTTAAATGGGAATGGTATTAATGATTTTAAGATAAGCATAATAGAAGTTTATGATAATTTAGCTACTGTAGAGATGGAAAAACTTGAAGAAAATCAGATGATTAATTCTGCTTACAATAATGAAGAAACTACAAATTATTTAAACGAAAATAATATTACTAATGATATGATTATATCATCAGATGTAAAATTACCTGTAATAGACGGAGAAACTTATATAGAGCAAGACACTGAGAAATCAAATATTAGAATAGAGATAACTGCTAAGCATTTTGTTTATTTGAGATATTTTATTGACTCTGGCGGACCTGCTACTACAAATCTTTTAAGCGGAAAGACATTATATTTAGAGGCGAGAGACGTGATGATGCTTACTATTGGTAATGCGGGGGAGGTTGTTGTTAAGGTTAATGGAAGAATAGTTGATGTGGGAGCTCTTGGAGAGACAGTTAATAAAACCATTAAGTGGACTAAAAACTTAAATGATTCTACTAAATACAATTTGATTATGACTGATACTAAATAATTATTTATTTTATAGAAGATAGTTTAATAAATTTTTTAAATAAATATGAAGAAATTGAAACTGTGAGGTCTAAAAAAAAAATTTTTTTGATATTTCTGGATTTCCTCACTATGAAATAGTTTTTAATAATGTACTTGCTTTTTTATGATATGAATAGAAATGAAATGACAAGAGTATAAATAGTAAATATACCTACTATATAAACATGCAGTTTTTTTGCTTCTTTGTAACAACAAAAGAAGTGGGGGTATGGGGGCTAGTCCCCATAGATTAAAAAACTATTACTTTTTTAATTAATATGATAATTGACATTTTTATTATTTTGAGTATATTTTTATATAATAATTAGAAGAAGGAAATTTAATTTGCAAAACATATATTTACATAGTTTAGGCTGCGAGAAGAATACAGTTGATGGTGAACATATACTTGCCATATTAAATAAAAATGGATACAAGATAGTTGATAATGCCGAGGATGCGGATGTTATAGTTATTAATACTTGTGCTTTTATAGAGGATTCTAAAAAAGAGTCAATAGATGCTATATTTGACCATTCACTTTATAAGAAATATGGTAAATGTAAGAGGCTTATAGTATCTGGGTGCATGAGTGAGAGATATAAAGAAAATTTCATGGAGATGTTTAAGGAAGTTGACTCTGCCATTGGCATACATGATTTGGAAAAGATTTTAACTGCTGTAGAGAAAGACGGTTTTCATGATGCTGAAGAAAATACTACCTATAAAGAGTATGTTGATAGAATAAATACTTCTACAAATTATAGTGCATACATAAGAATAAGCGATGGATGTCATGCTAATTGCAGTTTTTGTGCTATACCTTCAATAAGGGGAAAACATAGAAGCAGAAAAATAGAAGATATAGTTAAAGAAGCTAAAGAATATGCAAAAAATGGTGCTAAAGAAATAAATTTAATAGCTCATGAAACTACGTATTATGGTTATGATATATATAAAAAATTAGCACTTCCTGATTTATTAAAAGAGCTTTCTGTTATTGACGGCATAGAATGGATTAGGGTTCTTTATCAAAATCCTGTTGTTTTAAATAAAAATATAATAGATGCTATGTTTAAAACAGAAAAAGTTGTTCCTTATTTTGATATACCTTTGCAGCATATAGATAAAGATATATTAAAAGATATGAACAGAGGAAATAGAGGATATTCTTTTTATAAGGATATGATAAATTATATTAGAAGCTATGATGAAAATGCGGTTATAAGAACTTCTTTAATTGTAGGTTTTCCTGGGGAGACTGCTGAGAGCTTTAAGAAATTGGCAAGATTCGTAAAAAAGATGAAGCTTGATAGGGTTGGAGTTTTTACATATTCTGAAGAAGAAAATACTAATGCATTACTTATTAATAAAAAGAAAATTAGTAAAAATAGAAAGTTAATGCTAAGAGATAAACTTATGAGGATTGCTCTTGAGGTATCTGAGGAGAGGCTTTCGAGGTTTATAGGGAAAACTATAGATGTACTTATAGAGAAGAAAGAGGAAGATAAATTTATCGGCAGAAGCAAATATGATGCTCCGGAAGTTGACGGATTTGTTGAGGTATATTTTGATAAAAAGAATGTTGATAATATCAATATTGGCGATATAGTAAAGGTAAAAATAGTGCATAATACAGAGTATGATTTAGTTGGTAATTTGGAATAAGTGTTTTGTGTATAAATTAAAGGAAAATTAATGAAAAAAAACAATAACAAGGAATATAAGAATAGAGAAGAGGCTTTTAGAGATTATTTTGAAAGCGTGAGTAAAATTGTATATACATTAAACTTGATATCTGATAGAAATGATATGACAAGAAGACTTTCTAATAATATCAATAGGGTATTGGGTTATGATGATGAAACTATTATTAATGATGAAAAAGTTTCAAACAACAATAATGATGAGATAGCTATATTAATAGATTCTATAAAAAAAGATTTAAAAAAGATACATACATTTAAACAATATAATTTTAATATAGAAAGATTCATAAATGAGTTTGAATTAAATGATGATGAGAGATTTATTTTATATTGTTTAATTACTTATACGATTTATGGGGATTCTATGTCTGCCATATCTGTAAGAAGAATATTAGAACTCATTACAATGGATGCAGATATTTATATTAATAAGTATCATTATTTTGACAGTAAAAGTAAATTAATGTCAAGCGGCATACTTGTTTTATCTCATGAACCTTATTCAAGTATTGGTCTTTTAGAAGTGTCTAATACTTTAATTACATTTGTTAATTCAAAGATAGTTTTTGCTTTTTTAGAGAAAGAAAGCTATGATTTAATATTAGATATTACAAACAAAGAAAATTATATAGATACAAAGTCTAAAAAGAAGATTATAAAAGAGCCAAGAATATTAACACCAAAAGAGATAGTTTCCGAACTTAATAAAACAGTAATAGGTCAAGATGATGCCAAGAAGGCATTGTCAGTTCATGCTTATTTACATTGTTTAAGAATTAATGGAAATAAAGATATACCATTTAGGTCAAATATTCTTATGATAGGACCTACTGGAGTTGGTAAAACATATTTAGTAAAAACGTTAGCAGATATTTTAGGCTTACCGTTTGCTCGTGCAGATGTTACTACACTTACAGAAACAGGCTATGTTGGAGATGATGTTGAGGTTGTATTGTATAATCTTTATAAGAAGGCTAATGGTGATTTAGATAAAGCACAGCATGGTATAGTATTTTTAGATGAGGTAGACAAAATAGCAAAAGCCGATGCTCATCAATCTACCACAGGTAATCCTTCAGACAAGGCTGTTCAAGAGGCTTTGCTTTCTATGATGAATGGTGAGGATATTAGAGTGCCTGAGTTTGGCGACAGAAGAATGATGCATTCAAGCGACGGAATTGTTATGAATACTAAAAATATTTTATTTATTTTCGGCGGTGCTTTTGTTGGGCTTGAAGATATTATAAAGATGCGTCTTAAAGGGGAGAGCAGTTTAGGATTTGGTTCTAATGCGGTTGTAAATAAGCTTCAGAAGAATAAAATACTTAGTCAGGTTGATGTGAAAGATGTAGAAAAATATGGTATGATACCAGAGTTTATAGGAAGAATACCAATAATTGTAACTTTAAATGAGCTTACTAAAGATAATTTAAAAGATATATTGCTAAAAACTAAAGAATCACCTATAATAAAATATGTAGATTTCTTTAAGAGTATAGGAAAGAAGCTAATATTAACAGATGATGCTATAAATTATATAGTAGATAAAGCTTCTACTATGAATATGGGAGCAAGGTCATTAAAAAGTATAGTTGAAACTGCAATGGTAAATATACTTTTTAATTTAGATGGTATAAAGGGAAATGCTTTAACTCTAACTAAAAAGGATATAGAGAAAGCATTTGAAGAGAGGGAGGTAGTAATTTCAAGCGATAAAGATTTTATTAAAAAGAATAATATAGGGTTAAAAGAAGATAAAACTTATATGGCTTGATTTTACTTAAATGTTTAAAATCTGTTTTATATATGTAAACAGTAATGGAGTTGGCAAATAATGATGACAAAAGAAAAAGAATTATTAAAAGATTATGAATTAATAGAAGCCCACAAAAACGGCGATAATGAAGCTTTGGATATTTTACTTACTAGGTATAAAAATTATATCTTTAATATATCCTATCGTTTTATGCATAACTATGAAGATGCTATGGATTTAACTCAAGATGTTTTAATACGCGTTTATAAAGCTATAGGAAGATATGAAGAGAGAAACTATTTTAAAGGTTGGTTATATAGAATAATTAGCAACACTGCTATTAATATGTATTCTAAAGCTTATAGGCGTGAGTCTCCTTATCTTGAAAAATTAGAGGTTGTGGACGATAAGAGGTATAATACCGAAAAAGAATATGAAAGAGTATATTTGCAAGAGAAAATATACACAGCTTCTAGCAAATTGAAAGGAAAGCAAAGAGATGTATTTATTTTGAGATATTATGAAAATTATTCTTATAAAGAGATAGCTGATATTTTAAATATATCTAGTGATTCTGCTAAGAGTAATTATTCTTATGCTCTCAAAAAAATGAAAACTTTGTTAGAAAAAGAAAGGACTCTTTTATGAAATTACATGAAATGATGCAATTTAAAAGGAAAATTGAAAGAAAAAGGAATTATTTCAATTTAAATAACTTGCCGGATGATGAATGGGCTCGTATGTTAAGTAGGGCTAAAGTAGAGAGTACTGTAGTGAAAAAGGAGAATACTCTTTTTAGTTATATGTATTCTATGATGTGTTCGAGGAAGCTTTCATTTGTTTTATCTATGGCTATAATTGCAGCATTGATTTTATCTTTTTTATACGCTAATCCTAGTGTTATAAAAAATAATGAGTTGGATAGTATTAATACAGCTTCTACTAATAGAAGAAATGTACCTGTTATTAATGTATCTAGGTTGTAATTTTTTCTAAAAGTATTGTAATATATAGTAGAATTGTATATATTGTTTTAATATGCAATTCTATTTTTTTATAAGCTTAGTTTTTTTATATCCGATAAATATTGAAAAAAAGAAGTATAATATATAAATTTATGATTATAGGAAATAAATATGTCTTATCCATTTCGTCTTACTAATAAAGCTATAAGAATATTAGACTTACATTCTGTAGAAGAAGCTAAGAGATTAAATCACGACATGCTTACTCCAGAACATGTTTTATTAGGAATATTTCATGAAACAGATTCAATAGTTGTTAATGTTTTAAATAAATTAAAAATAGATATAGAAAAGATTAAATTTGATATAGAATCTTCTATGGTAAAATCTACAAGCAACACTAAATTATTTGGTAAGATACCTCCATCTCCGCGTATTCAGCATTTAATAAGCAGAGCGGCAGAAGAGGCTAAATCATTAGGAGATAATTGTATAAGCACAGAACATTTGCTCCTTGGTATTTTAAAAGAGGAAAACGGCATAGCATATAATGTACTTACTGGATATAATTTAGATTTAAAAACATTAAGACAAGAGATGATGAGAATTAGAGGAAAGTCTGGCTCTTCATCAAATATTTCCGAGGCTATTTCAAACAATATACAAGAAGATAATACAGCAAGAACTCCTACTTTAGATAAATTCGCCCGTGATTTAACTAAAATGGCAAGAGAAAAGGCATTAGATAGAGTAATAGGCAGAGAAAATGAGGTAATGAGGGTTGTACAGATACTTTCAAGAAGAAAGAAAAATAACCCTATATTATTAGGAGAGCCGGGTGTTGGTAAGACAGCTATAGTTGAAGGATTGGCAGAAAAGATTGTTTCTACTGATGTGCCTGATATATTGTTAAAAAAAAGGGTTTTGAGTTTAGATTTATCTTCTGTTGTTGCTGGCACTAAATATAGGGGCGAGTTTGAAGAGAGAATAAAAAACATTGTAATGGAGATAAAAAAAGTTGGTAATATTATAATATTTATAGATGAGCTTCATACTTTAATTGGAGCAGGAGGAGCAGAGGGAGCTTTAGATGCTGCCAATATGCTTAAGCCTGCACTTTCACGCGGAGAGATTCAATGTATTGGTGCTACTACAATCAATGAATATAAAAAGTATATAGAAAAAGACGGTGCTTTGGTGAGAAGATTTCAGCCTATAAATGTTGAAGAGCCTTCTATTGAAGACACTATAGAAATATTAAATGGAATAAAATCTAAATATGAAGAGCATCATAAAGTAAAATATACTGATGGGGCTATTTATGCTTCTGCTGTATTAAGTAAAAGATATATATTTGAAAGACATTTACCAGATAAGGCTATAGATTTAATTGATGAGGCAGGTTCAAGGGCAAGACTTATGAATATGGTTAAGCCTCAGGAATTAAAAGATTTAGAAAATAAAATAAAAGAGCTTAATCAGGAAAAAGAGACTGTTGTAAAAAATCAGATTTTTGAAGAGGCTGTTAAATTAAGAGATACTATAAAATCTTTGCAAGAGGAATTGGATAAAAAAGAAGCTGAGTGGAGAAGTGAGAGAGATAAAACAGAGACAATTATTAATGAAGATGATATAAGACATGTAATATCAGAAATTACAAATATACCAGTAAAAAGATTATTAGATTCTGAGAGTAAAAGACTTATTGGCATGGAAGATGAGCTTCATAGTAAGATAGTTGGACAAAAGGAGGCTATATCATCTATATCAAAAGCTATAAGAAGAGCAAGAGCTGGATTAAAAAGCACTAAAAAACCGCTTGGAAGTTTTATATTTTTAGGTCCTACTGGTGTTGGTAAAACTGCTTTAGCTAAGGTGCTTTCAGAGTTTATGTTTGGAGATAGTGATGCTCTTATAAGAATAGATATGAGTGAGTTTATGGAGAAGTTTGCAGTAAGCAGACTTATTGGAGCTCCTCCGGGATATGTTGGCTATGAAGAGGGAGGCGGACTTACAGAAAAGGTTAGAAGAAAACCTTATTCTTTAATACTTTTTGATGAAATAGAAAAAGCCCATCCAGACATCACAAACATACTTTTACAGGTGCTTGAAGAGGGTCAGCTTACGGACAACTTCGGAAGAAAGGTTGATTTCTCTAATACTATAATTATTATAACAAGCAACTTGGGGGCAAGAGATATTGTTAAAGGAACTTCTTTAGGATTCAATGCTATTGGAAGTGAAAAAGATATTAATGACATGAAAAACTTTGCTATGGAAGAATTAAAGCAGAATTTCAATCCTGAGTTCTTAAATAGAATAGATGATATTATAGTATTCCATACACTTACAAAAGAAGATTTAAAAGATATTATAGAGATTATGCTTAGAGAGTTGAATGAAGCTATAAAAGATAGAAATATTTTTATAAGTTTAACTGATGAGGCAAAAAATTATATAATAGATAAAGGTTTTGATAAGAAGTATGGTGCAAGAAGTTTAAGACGTGCTATACAAAAAGAAGTTGAAGATTATATTAGTACAGAGATACTTTTCGGGCATATTGAAGAGGGCGATAATATTAATGTTGATTCCAATGGAGAATCATTGATATTTAATATTGAAAAAGTAAAGAACTATACAGAGGATACGGTAGAAGAGCTGTCTAAGAGTTGATTGTTAAGAGCTCCAAATATTAATTTATTTGGGGCTTTTTTATGGGATATTAATTATACTTAGATAAATAATTTTTGTTTATTTTTATATTTTGTATATGTTTAGAAAAAAGCAAAAGTTTTGATTATATGTAATTTAACTTCTTTTTTAAAATGCAGTTTTTTTGCTTCTTTTATATCAATAAAAGAAGTAGGGGTGTGTACCCTAAGGGCACGCTTCGCAGGGGGCAAAGCCACCACAAATAAAAAACAAATCTAATATATTTTTTAATTATCAAACTAAAATAATTGTATGAGGTATATATGATTGATAAAAAAATTGATGTGTTTGAGAACTATCCTGTTTATAAGGCATTAATTACATTAGCACTTCCCACAATACTCGGAATGCTTGTGAATGTGTTTTATAATATGGTTGATACATTTTTTGTAGGCAAAACAAATGACCCTAATCAGGTTGCTGCTGTTTCTTTAACTATGCCTATATATTTGGTTCTTATGTCTTTTGGCTCTATATATGGTATAGGGGGAGCTTCATATATATCCAGATGTTTGGGTTCTAAGAATTATGATAAAGCGAAGAAGGTTTCATCTTTTGTATTTTATGCGAGTGTTGCTACTGGTTTAGTATGTATGATAATATTTTTTGTGTTTTTAGAAAATATATTAAAATTATCTGGAGCTAGTTCTAACACTTATGTTTTTGCTAAGGATTATTTGCTTATAGTTGCCATTGGGGCTGTATTTGTGGTTTGTCAAATGTCTATGGGGCAGGTTGTGCGTTCTGAGGGTGCTTCTAAGGAAGCTATGTTTGGAATGATGCTTGGAACGGTGATAAATATTATACTTGACCCTATAATGATACTTTATATGAATATGGGGGTTGCGGGTGCTGCTTTGGCTACTATAATAGGAAATGCTTGTTCTTTTTTCTATTATACTTTTTACATACTCAAAAAAAGCACTTTTCTATCTATAAAGATAAAAGATTTTTTAATTAGCAGCGATATATTAAGCAATGTATTTTCTATTGGTTTTCCTGTGTTTATGAACAATGTTCTCATAAGTGTGGCGAATATTTTGATTAACAATTTTGCTTCGAGGTATAATGACAACGTGGTTGCTGGGCTTGGAGTTTCTCAAAGAATATTTACGCTTGTGTTGTTGGTGTTTATAGGTTTAGGGCAGGGGGTACAGCCTTTTATAGGATATAATTTTGCTTCAAAAAATTATAAGAGAATGAATGCTTCTATAAAACTTTCTTGTTTGTTTAGTTTTATTTCTGGTGTTTTATTTTTAGTTATTGCTTTTATATTTTCTAAAGAGTTAATTAGAATTTTTATAGATAATGATGAGGTTATAGAATATGGTTCTAAGTTTTTAATAGCGGCTTATTCGGTAGCTCCTATTATAGGTTTTCAATTTGTATTTATGTCTACATTTCAGGCATTAGGAAAAGCTTTGCCGTCTTTAGTGCTTTCTATATGCAGGCAAGGGTTAGCATTTGTTCCTGCTATATACATAGGTACTAAATTTTTTGGTATAAACGGCATAATATGGTCGCAGCCTATAGCGGATATTGCTTCTATACTTTTATCAGCTATAATGTATATTTACATATATAGAAAGGTTAAAAGAAACTCGACAGGTGCTATATAATTGTTTTTTATATAAATTTTTATATATAATCGAAAAAATAAATTTGACAAAGTATATAATATTTTATATCCTAATATATAGAGGTATATAAAAAATGGATAATCTTAATCAATTAATAGATCATACTATATTAAAAGCAGATGCTACTATAGATGATATAAGAAAATTATGTATAGAAGCTAAGGAGCATAATTTTTATTCTGTATGTGTTAATTCAGCTTATGTTAATGTTGCATATAATTTTGTTTTGCATTCAAATGTTAAAGTTTGCTCGGTTGTTGGTTTCCCGCTTGGGGCTATGATTAAAGAGGCTAAGGCTTATGAGGCTAAGTTTGCCATTGACAGCGGTGCTGATGAAATAGATATGGTTGCCAATATTGGTTTTTTAAAAAGCAAAAAAATAGATTTGTTTGAAAGAGACATTAAAAAAGTAAGAGATGCTTGCCATGCTGCTGTACTTAAAGTTATTATAGAAACTTGTCTTTTAACTGATGAAGAGAAAGTTTTAGCTTGCAAGATAGCTAAAGAGTTTGGGGCTGATTTTGTTAAGACTTCTACTGGATTTTCTACAGGAGGAGCTACAGAGCATGATATTGAAATTATGAGAAAGGCTGTTGGAGATGATATAGGGGTTAAAGCTTCTGGCGGCATAAAAACTTATGAAGATGCTATAAAGATGATAAATGCAGGAGCTAATAGAATAGGTACTAGCAATGGCGTTACTATAATGAAATCTTTAAAATAATTTTCAATATTTTTAATAAAATAAAAAATCAAGGATAATTATAAATGGAATATAGAGAGCCTAAAGCATTCTATGATGAGGAAGCCTTTAATAAGGGCTTATTGCAGTATCATATAAAATTAAAAAAAGGTGATGTTGCAAGATATGTTTTACTTCCTGGCGACCCTAAAAGAGTGGAGTATATATCAAGCTTTTTAGATGATGTAGAGTTTAAAGCCGACTATAGAGAATATGTTACAGTTACTGGCAAATATAAAAATGTTCCTGTAAGTGTAACTTCAACAGGCATAGGAGGACCTTCTGCTTCTATAGCTATGGAAGAGCTTATAAGGGTTGGAGCGGATACTTTTATACGTGTTGGTACAGGAGGCGGTCTTAGTTTAAAAGTGAAGCCCGGAGATTTAGCTATTGCTCAGGCTGCTATAAAAGACGAGGGTACTTCTTTAGAATATATACCTTTTGAATATCCTGCTATTGCTAATACAGATATAGTATTTGCTTTAAGAGATGCGGCAAAATTACAAAATTATAATTATCATATAGGTGTTGTTCATAGCAAAGATTGTTTTTATGGTGAATTAGAACCAGAGAATTCTTTTTTTAGAGAGAGATTTGAAAATAATCTTAAATATTATACATTATGTGGGGCTATAGTTTCAGAGATGGAATGTGCGGCTCTTTTTTCTTGTGCGGCTATTAGAAATGTGCGAGCTGGAGGAGTTATGCATGTTGTAGAAAATACTATGATGGATAGAATGGGTACGCATTTAAATTATTCTTCAAATATAGATAATATGATTTTAACTGCATTAGAGTCTATAGTATTATTAGAAAAGAGAGGGTAATATATTTTATGTCTAATACAAAAAATGCTTTACCGAAACCTTTTTTTAGAGAAGATGAGAATTTGGTTCATCATTTAAAACTAAAAAAGGGCGATGTTGGAAGGTATGTTATAATGCCTGGAGACCCTAAAAGATGCGTAAAGATAGCAAAAAGGTTTGATGATGCTAAGTTAGTAGCAGATTTTAGGGAATATGTTACTTATACAGGTTATATAAATGGTGTTAAAGTTTCTACTACATCTCATGGTATAGGCGGACCTTCTACAGCTATAGCATTAGAGGAGCTTATAAAGGTGGGGGCTGATACTTTTATACGTGTCGGCACTTGCGGCGGCATGAATATGAATGTGCTTCCGGGTGATGTTGTAATAGTAAGCGGTGCTATAAAGGTTGGAGGCACTATGAGAAACTATATACCTAATGAGTTTCCTTGTGTTCCAAATATAGATGTATTAGATGCTATGATTAATGCTTCAAAAAAAATTAATATAAAAACTCATGCGGGTATTGTTCATTGTAAAGATGCTTTTTATGCACAGCATGCTCCTGAGAGTATGGCAGTTGATAAAGAGCTTTTATATAAATGGGAATCATATATAAAGGCTGGATGTTTGGCTTCAGAGATGGAGTCTGCAGCACTTTTTGCAGTTGGTGCTTCTAAGGGAGTGAGGACTGGTGCTTCTATGCTTGTACTTCATAATCAAGAGAGAATAAAAAATGGTATAGATGACCCTAAAAATTATACAGGAGAAGAGGCTATAGATTTAGTTATAGAATCTATTAAAGTTTTAATAGATAATGATAAAAAATAAAGTTGGGCTTTAATTAAAAATTAAGCAATAAATATTTTATAAAGAATAGGAGAAAATATGAAAAAACTTTTGTGTTTATTATTTATTTCTGTAATGATATTATCTTGCGGAAGCGGCGGTAAGGGTTATGAATTAGCTTTGATTACTGATGTTGGTACTATAGATGATAGATCTTTCAATCAGGGAGCTTGGGAAGGCTTGAAAAAATATGCAGAAGAGAAAAAAATTGCTCATAAATATTATCAGCCTGCAGAAAAATCTACAGATGCATATATTAATGCTATAGATTTAGCTGTTGCAGGCAAGGCTCAAGTTATAGTAACACCTGGATTTTTATTTGAGCCTGCTGTATATAAAGCACAAGATACTCATCCTGATGTAAAATTTATACTTTTAGACGGTGCTCCTCAAGATGGTACTTATACAGATTTTAGAATAGAACAAAATGTTTATTCTGTATTTTATGCAGAAGAGCAAGCTGGTTTCTTAGCAGGTTATGCTATAGTAAAAGAGGGTTATACTAACTTAGGTGTTATGGCTGGTATGGCTGTACCTGCTGTTATAAGATTTGGTTATGGTTTTGTACAAGGTGCTGAATATGCAGCTCAGGAATTAGGATTACCTAGCGGAACTATTAAAATGAATTATACTTATGTCGGTAACTTTAATCCTACTCCAGAAAATCAAACTCTTGCTACTTCTTGGTACCAAAGCGGTGTGCAGGTAATATTTGCCCCTGCAGGAGGCGCTGGAAATTCTGCTATGGCTGCTGCTGAACAAAATAATGGTCTTGTTATAGGTGTGGACGTTGATCAAAGTGCAGAATCTCCAACTGTTATTACTTCTGCTGTAAAAATGCTTGGCGGTTCTGTTTATGATGCTATAGATGCTTATTATAATAATAATTTCCCTGGCGGACAATCTGTTGTTCTTGATGCCAAAGTTAATGGTATTGGACTTCCTATGGAAACTTCAAGATTTAAAAACTTTACTAAAGACGATTATGATGTCATATATCAACAATTAGTTGCTGGAAACATCAAACTTCTTAAAGATACTGATGCTGATTCTGTTAATAAACTTCCTCTAAATATTGTTAAAGTTAATTTTATACAATAAAAATAAGTTTTGATTATAAATGGGATACCTTTTGATAGGGTATCCCTTATTTTAGGAGGTAAATATTGTGGAATATGTAGTTGAGATGTTAGGAATTACAAAAAGGTTTAAGGGAATAGTAGCTAATGATAATATTACCATACAATTGAAAAAGGGTGAGATTCATGCTTTGCTTGGTGAAAATGGAGCGGGTAAATCTACACTAATGAGTGTGCTTTTTGGGCTTTACAAACAAGAAGAGGGCATTATTAAAGTCAATGGAAAAGAAGTTAATATTGATAATCCTAATACGGCTAATGCTTTAGGGATTGGTATGGTGCATCAGCATTTTAAGCTTGTTCATAATTTTACTGCTTTAGAAAATATTATGCTTGGGGTGGAAACTGTAAAAAATGGGGTGCTTCAAGTAGATGATGCTAGAAAAAAGGTTATGGAATTAAGTAAGACTTATGGACTTGAAATTTATCCTGATGCTATTATTAGTGATTTAACTGTTGGAATGCAGCAGAGAGTTGAAATATTAAAAATGCTCTATAGAGATAATGAAATACTTATCTTTGATGAGCCTACCGCAGTACTTACTCCTCATGAAATCGAAGAGCTTATGAAGATAATGAAATCTTTAACAAAAGAAGGTAAATCTATACTCTTTATTACTCATAAATTAAATGAAATTAAAGAGGTTGCTGACAGATGTTCTGTGCTTCGTAAAGGAAAATATATTGGCACTATTGATGTGAAGACTACCACAAAAGAAGAGATGTCTGAGATGATGGTTGGAAGGAAGGTTGCTTTGGTAGTAGAAAAAACAGAAGCTAAACCAAAAGATGTTATATTATCGGTTAAGGATTTGAATGTTAAATCTCCGCATAGTGAAAAAAATATAGTAAAGAATGTTTCTTTTGATGTACGTGCGGGTGAGATAGTGTGTATTGCTGGTATTGATGGAAATGGTCAAACTGAGCTTATATATGCTTTAACAGGACTTATGGATATGTCTAGCGGAAGCGTTAGTTTGAATGGAAAGGATATTACTAATTTATCTATAAGAAAAAAGACATTAAGCGGTATAGGGCATATTCCTGAAGATAGGCATAAACATGGACTTGTGCTTGATTATACTCTTGCTGAAAATACTATACTTCAAACTTATTTTACTGATAGATTTCAAAATAAGGGATTTTTAAAATTTAAAGAAATTGAAGATTATGCTAATGGACTTATAAAAAGATTTGATATAAGAAGTGCAGAAGGGGCTAAAACTTTTGCAAGGAGCATGTCTGGAGGAAATCAGCAGAAAGTAATAATAGCAAGAGAGATAGATAGAAACCCTGATTTACTTATAGCTGTTCAGCCTACGAGGGGATTAGATGTTGGAGCTATCGAATATATACATAAAGAATTGATTGCACAGAGAGATAGCGGTAAGGCAGTGCTTCTTGTATCGTTAGAGCTTGATGAGGTTATGAATTTGAGCGACAGAATACTTGTTATATATGAAGGTGAGATTGTGGCTAATGTATTAAATAAAGATATAACCATTAATGAGTTAGGCTTATATATGGCTGGTTCTAAAAGGAGTGCTTGATGAGTAGTAACAATAATTTAAAAGATAAGTTGGCAAATATTTTAGAGAAAGAAGGATTTATAAATGTATTTTCTTCTTTTCTTGCCATTATTATAGGTTTACTTTTAGGGCTTATAATACTTCTTGTAAGCAATGCAGGCGATGCTTTTCCTGCTTTTATGACTATACTTTCAGGCGGTTTCTCAGGCGGTATGAGAGGAATAGGGCAAGTTATATATACAGCAACTCCTTTAATATTAACAGGGCTTTCAGTTGGTTTTGCTTTTAAAAATGGACTTTTTAATATAGGAGCTTCCGGTCAATTTATTATAGGGGCTTATGCTGCAGTGTTGGTTGCAATTAAATGCACGTTTTTTCCTCCTGCAATTCATTGGGTTGTTGCTTTGCTTGCTTCATTTATAGCTGGAGGTTTATGGGCTTATTTGCCTGGACTTCTTAAAGCAAGATTTAATGTTAATGAAGTTATTTCAAGCATAATGATGAATTATATTGGTATGTATCTTGCTAATTATTTAGTTACTTTAACTGTTTATGATATGCTAAAAAATCAATCGCAAAATATTCCTCCTTCAGCTACATTACCTGGAATGGGATTAGATATAATATTTAGAGGTTCTAGTGCAAATGGCGGTTTTTTTGTTGCTGTGATAGTTGTTATTATAGTTTATATAATACTTTCTAAAACTACATTTGGTTTTGAGCTTAAAGCTTGCGGATTAAATAAAGATGCGAGCAGATATGCAGGAATAAATGAAAAAAGAAATATCATACTTTCTATGGTAATTGCCGGTGCTTTAGCTGGACTTGGTGGCGGGCTTCTTTATTTATCTGGTATTGGCAAACATATTGAGGTTGTTGATGTGCTTGCTGAAGAGGGATTTATGGGCATACCTATTGCATTGCTTGGGCTTTCTCACCCTATAGGTGTTTTAATTGCTGGGCTTTTTATTGCTCATATCACAGTGGGCGGATTTTATATGCAGGTTTATGATTTTACACCTGAGATAATAGAGATGATTATTGCTTCTATCATTTATTTTAGTGCTTTTGCTTTGCTTTTCAAATCTATTGTTGGATTTATATCTAAAAAGATAAACAAAAATAGAGAAACAAATGCTAATGATTAAATGCAATTAGTAAAAGATAAATAAAATAAAAAAAGGAGTTTTCAATGGATACAATTTATTTTTTAGTGCAGCAGACTATGTTTTTTTCTATTCCTCTTTTACTTGTTGCTTTGGGGGGAATGTTTTCTGAGAGGAGCGGAGTTGTTAATATTGCTCTTGAGGGTATTATGATAATAGGAGCTTTTGCGGGAATATTTTTTATAAGCAGGCTTGGAGCAAATTTCCCTCCTACTGTTACATTGTTTTTGGCTATGATTATATCAGCTTTAGCAGGAATTATATTTTCACTTTTTCATGCTTATGCTGCTATTAATATGAGTGCCGATCAAGTTATTAGCGGTACGGCGTTAAATATATTTGCACCTGCTTTTGCTATATATGTTACAAGAGCTATTCAAACTGTTCAGCAAATAAGTTTTGTTAATAATTTTAGAATAGAGTCTGTACCTATACTTGGAAGTATTCCTATTATTGGTAATTTACTATTTAAGAATACTTATATAACAACTTATATAGGTTTTGTTATACTTGCCTTATCTTGGTTTATGCTTTATAAAACAAGATTTGGTCTTAGACTTAGAAGCTGCGGAGAACATCCTCAAGCTGCAGATTCTGTGGGTATTAATGTTTATAAGATAAGATATATTGGAGTGGCTATTTCTGGTGCTTTGGGCGGACTTGGAGGATTAGTATTTGTTATACCTACTTCTACAAACTTTAATGCCACTGTTGCTGGATATGGATTTTTAGCTTTGGCTGTATTAATATTCGGTCAATGGAAGCCTATCAAGATACTTTATGCTGCTTTTTTCTTTGGGCTTATGAAAACACTTGCTTCAGCATATTCTGGTATACCTTTGCTTGCTAATTTGCCTATATCAAATAGTATTTATAAAATGATACCTTATATTGCTACTTTAATTGTACTTTCATTTACCTCTAAAACTTCTCAAGCCCCTAAAGCTTCTGGTATACCTTATGATAAGAGTATGCGTTAAAAAAGATGCTTGAATTAGATTGTTTTTATGGTATTATATAAAGCATGCATGATATAAAATTAATAGTTACCGATTTAGACGGAACTCTTCTTAATAATAATAGCGAAATAAGCGATTATAATAGAGATGTTCTTAAACATTGCATTAATAATGGTATAGAACTTGTATTTGCAAGCGGAAGACCTTTTGATGGTCTTAAGAGATATAGTAAATATTTAGATAATAATAATTATTCTATAGTTTGTAATGGTTCTGTTATTACAGACAATGAAGGCAATATTGTATATAATGAAGTTATTAAAGAAAAAGATGTTTTTTATTTAATGGATATTGCTAAAAGTTATGATGTTTATTTGCATGTTTATAATGGCAATCAGTATATAGTTTCTGAAGAAGATATGTATTTCAAAAATTATGCTCAAAAAGAAAATATTACTGATGTTGTTGTAGGATTTGATTCTATTGATAATTATAATTTTAGTAAGATGCTTTTTATTGGAGAGAATAATGTGCTTTCTAATATGGAAACTCATATAAGAGATAATCTTGATGTTCATACTTCATTTTCGCATCCTAATTTTTTAGAGGTTTTAGCTTATGGTATAAATAAAGGAAGTGCTTTGAAATGGTTGTGTGATAAGAAGGGTATTGATAGAAAGAATGTTATTGCTTTTGGAGATAACTATAACGATATAGAGATGATTGAGTTTGCAGGTATTGGAGTTGCTATGGAAAATGCTGAGGATATTTTAAAGCAAAGAGCTGATTATGTTGCTTTATCTAATGAAGATGATGGATTAGGAAAATTTTTGGAGGAAGTTATTTAATTATGAACAATAATATAAAATTAATAGCTACTGATTTAGACGGCACACTTCTTAATGATGCTGCTGAAATAACTGATTATAATAAAACTATTTTAAGGAAACTTATAGATAATGGCATAGAGGTTGTAATTGCTACAGGAAGACCTATATTTTCTATGAACTTTTATTATAAAGAATTAGATAATAATAGTGAATCTATAGTATTTAATGGGGCTATGGTTGTTGATAAAAAATTTAATTGCATTTTTACTAATCCTTTAAAAAAAGATATAGCAGAGAAAATAATAAATCTCTATAAAGAAAAATATATAAATGATACTTCATTAAATATATATTCTATACAAAAATATATAGTTGCTAAAGATAATTTTAAAATTCAAACTCATACAGAAAAAGTTGATAAAAAAAATAAAATAGTTGGATTAGAAAATTTTAATGATAGTATTGAAGCACAAAAGATAATTATACTTGGAGAAAATGATGTACTTTTAGATGTGAAAAAAAATATTGATAAATTATTTACAGTACATACTTCTTTTTCTAATCCAAATTTTTTAGAGATACTTTCAGAAAATGCTAATAAGGCTAATGCTTTGAAGTGGCTATGCAGCAAAAAAGGTATTGATAGAAAGAATGTTATTGCTTTTGGAGATAATTATAATGATGCAGAGATGATTGAGTTTGCAGGTATTGGAGTAGCTATGGGAAATGCAGAAGATGATGTTAAAGAAAATGCTAAATATATAGCAGATACCAATGATAATAATGGAGTAGGCGTTTTTCTAAAAGATTTTTTTAATCTATAGATAATGAAATTAATTTGATATCTGAAACTTCATGCAAAAAATTTGTAAATAAATTAAATAATATAGGGTCTAATTTTATTTTATCAGTTACAAGATTATCTCTCATATTAATTAAAACATCTTTTGAGTTTTCTTTTTTCTTTGAGTTCATAAATAATAATACATCATAAGTATCTAATATCTCTAGTATTTTAGAAGGTACATAGGCTAGTGCCTCTCCATTAATAATATCTTCTGCTTCAAAAGATAGAATATGTTCTTGATCTTTTTCATTTGAGAATTTATTTATTAAACTATTTGAAGAATATCCATAATAATCATGATGAAGTCCTACTAATAAAGAAATATCATCTTTAAATTTTAAAGTTTTCTTTATAAAGTTATAAGCTTTTAATGCATGCTGATCTTGATTATTGTCTGTATCTTTTAAGAAATTACTAATAGGTACTGAATCAAATATTTTAAGTAGTGATATATCATGATATAATGAGCCTATAGCAAAATATATTATTTCTGAATCTGTAAATTTTCTAATACCTAGTTTAAATATATTTTCTAAATGTTCTGTAGATATATCACTGTAAAAATTGCTAGTAACTTTTCTATATATTTCCCTATATTTATTTTTATAATCTAATCTTAATTTGTTTCCTAATCCTTTCACAAATTCTCTGTTATAATAATGCAAAAAATCTATCATCATTAAACAAACTCTATTACTATGTGATAACATATTAATATCTTGTAAATCATTATACGCATTGAAAATATAATTATAAATGTACTCTTTTTCCAAATAATAAACTATACTACTCATTATATGATAAAGATAAATTTCTTTTCCATTAATCTTATTAGTCGTAATAGAAGAGTTTTGTATATTTTTTATATATTTAATAAAATCTGTTCTAATAAGAATGCCTATATCTGTTAATATTTGCTCTATGAATAAAACTATTTCATTGTTAATTTTTTTATTTGATTTGAAAAGTTCTTTTAATCTATTTAGTTTAGTATCTAATAATAAAAATCTTTCATCACTTTTTTCTTTGACAATCTCTCTCAATGTATTTAAATTTCTATTCTTTAAATTATTTGAATAAGGTATACAGTTTAAATAAATATGATAAAAATATTCAGCTTCATTAAATATTTCTTTTTCAAATATTTCTTTTTCATCTAATAATACGTTAGTGTAAAATTTTGAGTTTTTTAATAAAGCATTATTATTTTTTATTTCATCTATAAATATATCGATAGCCTTGCCTTTGAAATAAGTAACTATTCCATTCATGTTTTCGCATTTTATAGTTACATCATCATTATATATTTTTGTCTTTGATCTTATTATGGTTTCAAATTCTATTTCATAGTATTTATCCATAATTTATTCCATCATATTTAAGATTTTTTCTACAGGAAGCTAATAAAGTCTATAATAATCTTCAGCATAAACTATATAGCCACAATCTTTTTTATATTATGGTAGAATGTTTCACATATATTTTAGAGTATAGGTTGCTAATAGATAAAATTATAAATAATACAATTAACTTCCTCATAGCTTTTATTATATGATATCTGTATAAAAAAACAATTCTTTATTACAATTAAATTTTGATTTATTTTATTATTATTCTATTTTTTTGTTGTATATAATTATTAAAAAAAGTGATATTAAATCTTCTAAATCAAAAAATCTAACAGAGATTATAAAAGAGTTTATCAATATTAATATAAAAAATACTATTGATAATTTATTTACGGTTCATATAATAATGGAGTAGGTGTCTTTCTAAAAGATTTTTTTAATTTGTAGGATTATCCGATTTTTATTTCATAAGTTTCAGATAGATAATTAATAAATAAGTCCAAAATAATAGGGTCTAATTTTATTTCTTCTGCCATTAGTTTATTTTTTATATAAATTAATACATCTTCAACCTTTTCTTTTTTCTTTGAGTTCATAAATAGCAATACATCAAATATATCTATTATTTCTAATATTTTTGAAGGTACATAAGCATATACTTCGCCTTTTATGAAATCTTCTGCTTCAAATGATAATATATTATCTGGATATTTATTATTTAAAAACTGTTTTATTAGATTGTTTTTTGAATACTCATAATAATCATGATGAAGCCCCACTAATAATGATACATCATTTTGAAAGTTTAAAGTTTTCTTTATAAAATTATATCCTTTTAATGCATGCAAGTCTTGGTTATTGTCTGTATCTTTTAGAAAATTATTCATAGGTACTGAATCAAATATTTTTAATAAACCTATATCATGATATAATGAGCCTATAGAAAAATTAATGATTTCAGTGTTAGTAAATTTTCTTATTCCAAATTTAAATACTCTCTCTAAATTATCTATAGGTATATCGCTTTCAAAATGTGATATAACCTTTTTATATTTATCCATATATTTGTTTTTATATTCTAATCTCAATTTGTTAGAAAGTCTATTTTTAAACTCTTTATTATAATAATGCATAAACTCTATCATCATTATACTAACTCTATTACTGTGCGATATCATATTGATGTCTTGAAAATCATGATTATCAAAAATATAATTAAAAATATGATTATGCTCTAAATAGGAAACAATGCTGCTCATTATGTTATATATATACATATCCTTTTTATCTACTTTATTTCCTATAACTATAGATTTTTTTATTGCCTGTATATATTTTATAAAATCAGTTCTTATTAATATTCCTATATCACTTAATATTCTATCTATTAAATACAATATATCTATATTAGCATTTTCCGTGGATTTTAATATAGATTTTAGTTTATCAACATTTGGTTCTAAAAATAAAAAACGCTTTTCATATTTTTCTTTACAAATTTTTTTTAAAGTATCGTTATTTTCATTTTTTAGCTTATTTGAATATGGTATGCAATTTAAATAAATATGATAAAAATATTCAGCTTCATTAAATGTTTCTTTATCAGATATTTCTTTCTCATCTAACAGTACATTAGTATAAAATTTTGAATTTTTTAATAAAATATTATTATTCTTTATTTCATCTATAAATATATCAATAGACTTACCTTCAAAATAAGTGACTATTCCATTCATATTTTGGCATTTTACAGTAATGTCATCATTATATATTTTTGTCTTTGATTTTATTATGGTTTCAAATTCTATTTCATAGTATTTATTATCCATAATTTATTCCATCATATTTAATATTTCTTCTATATGTTTTAATTGTCTGTCTGCTGTTTTATTATAATCTATCTCTCCAAGCGCTATTTTGTATGCTTTGTCTATTAAGTTATCCATTTCTAACTTTGATTTATTTTTCATTACTTTTTGAGCCAAATCTTTGGTGACAGCCCATCTTTCTTTAGCTAAATTATAAAAATAAACAGCATATTCAAAACTCTTTTTTATATCTTCATCAAATTGTGAATTATAAAAATAATAATTTTGTTTATCATAAAGACCTGCTAAATATATATAATTTTGAGTAATAAGATAATTAAATTGCATATGCATAAGGTCTTTATATTTAGTATAAGCTTCTTCTGTTTCTATTATTGTCAATGCTCTGTTTACAAAATCAAAAGGTGCATTTAATGCTCTTTCTAAATAATCTACATTTCTAAGCAAATCATATTCAGCATAATAAGATGGGAGTGAATAGAGTCTATAATAGTCTTCAGCATAAACTATATAACCATAATCTTTTTTTTCTATTATGGTGGAGCGTTTCATATCTATTTTAGGGTATAGATTGCTAATAGATAAAATTATAAATAATATAATTAATTTTTTCATAAGTCTTATTATATGATATCGGTATAAAAATACAATTCTTTATTACAATTAAATTTTTGATTTATTTTATTATTATTATATTTTTTTGTTATATATAATTACAGTTGATAAATTTTTATAGTTTTTGTAATATTAATATATGAAAAGATTTTTATTGTTGTTATTTATTAGTATTTTTTCTTATGATTTGTTTCCATATATAGAAGATACTACTAATTTTGAAAATATAGAAGATACTACTAATCATTTTTTTGATAGTTATTTGATTATTAGAAAGAATGATATTAAATCTTCTAAGTCTAAAAATTTAGCAGAAATTATAAAAGAGTTTAGTAATATTAATATAAAAAATAAAAAGGTATATTCACAATCTACTTTTATAATTAATGGGAAAAGATTAAATGATGAAGAGAAGAAGATATATTTATTTTTGTATGATAAAAATAATATAGATTCTATTGATATAAGATATAATATTTATGATGGAAATATAATTTATAATATAGTTACTTCTAGATATTCTCAGGGAGAAGAATTAATTTATAAAAATATTTTAGAAGGTGTTTCTTTAGAGCTTACGAATCAAAAAATATCTTATAAGAAAGTAGAGACCAATTCAAGTAAAACTTATGGAAAAATAAATGTATTTAATTATAATATAAAAAAAGATGATAACTCTCTTAATTTTAAATTAGATACATCTGGAGAGGAGAAAGGCTTTAGCGGCAGAAAGAGTAAAAATGCAGATTTGAGAACATATTTAAAAAGCGATGTTAGTTTTAATTTAAAGCCTATTGATGGGATAAGTTTTACTGGTAAATATTTTTTGGATTTGCAAACAGATATTGGCTTAATTGGACAAAATGAAACAAATAATATAAAAAATCAAAATATATATCAAGGCGGCACTTTAGGTGTAAAATTTAACCCTATTGATTTTATAATAATAGAAAGTATGTATTTTGTAACAGGCAAAAAAGATACTTTAACTATTACAAATAATCGTTATTTAATGGCACAAGGAAATAAAACAAGCATTACTTTCAATATACCATTAGCTTCTATTAATTCAAGCATTAGACTAAAGGGTAATTATTCCTATCTTTCTGGAGAAAATACATATAATTTAAGTGTTAATAATAATTCACTTCCAGGTCTTCCAAAACATCAATTTAATACTTCTGTAGAATATGTTTATGGTGTTAATTTAAATTATGAATATGCTTTGATGTTTAATGTGCAGTATATAGGAGATGATTATAATAATACTACTAAAAGTGATACAGACAAAGCTTATACAACTTTTGATTTAATATCTTCTTTTAATTATAAAAAGACAGTTTCTTTAAAATGCGGAGTAAAAAATATTCTCGATATAAAATATGAAACTATAAAGGGCTATCCTATATCAAGCAGAGAATATTTTGCTGATATTACGGTAATTTTTTAACCCTTTATAGTTATTTATTATTTTAATTAAATATTAATACATGAAAAGTTAAATAGCTTGCAAATAAACACCATAAAATATATGGTATTAATATATAGCTTGCTGCTTTAGATATAGTTTTGAATTTCATTATGGTAATTATAATAAGTATATCCAAAATTATTATTTCTATAAAACCAAACAATGGACTTTTTAATCCAAAGAATATATAAGTCCAAAACATATTCAAAATAAATTGAATAATAAAAAGAAATATATAATTTTTTATTTTTTTCTTTATTTCTAAATCTTGTTCATCTATATATTTATTTATTATAATGGCTATTGAAATACCCATTAACACATATAATATACTCCAAGCTATAGGAAATATTATATTTGGCGGGTTGAGCGGAGACCTATTTAAAGAATTGTACCATGAGAAATTGTCTGCTTTAACAGATATTCCAGCTAAATATCCCATAAACAAACAAATAGCAATAGTTATAATAGGAATTATAAAGTATCTTTTTTTCATTTTATACTCCTTATAATTATTTCATATTATAATTATAACAAAAATATAAAAATTTCAAAAGAATTATAATTCATATATTTGTAATTTTAGTTTATTATTTATCCTCTTTTAGAGTTTTATTATATTTTTCAGATAAATGTATTTCCATCAAATCTTCTAATTTTTTGTTTGTATAATAGTTAGCTTTTGCTTTAGCGACAATATCCATAGTCTCTTTTTTTGGTATTTTAATTGCTTCTCCAGAAAAAACATTATAATTATTATACATTATCTTTAGAGTTTTATATGCCATTAATGCTGCTATCAAACAAAAGTGTCTATATCCGAGAGCTTTTTTTTCTATTTCCATTATATATTTTATAGTATTTTCAAAATCGTCCATGGCATTATCAACCATCTTATTTAAAATTTCTAAGGCTTTGTCCTTATAAGTTTCATCTTGGAAATACGATGCTATATTATCATCATTAAATAAATTTTTAGGCCAAAATATTCTGTTTTCTTTAAAATCATTTCTCACATCTTTTATAATATTTACTTTTTGGAGAAATCTTCCAAACTTTTTTGCTTTTTCTTTGTCAAGCGGCAGATTATCTAAAGCCCTAACAAGTTCAGTTAAATATACTCCAACCGTACCGGCAACATAATAACAATAATCATTTAAATCTTCAAAATTATTTATACTATGATCTTGATAATATATCATTCCATAACCCATTTCATTTAAATATGATATAGACATGTTTTTTATATGAGAATCAAAACCAAAAAAAGTTTTTAATACTAAATCTATATTTTCTATCAATATTTTGTCATTCTCATTTATTGTTTTTTCTAATACTATATATTTAAAATTATCAAGATTTTTAATATTTTCTAAACTTGAAGATTTTAATATGTTAATAAATCCTGTTATTAAAGTTTCTTTATCATTGATATTATGCATAGAATCTTCTATAGTATCTATAATTCTTGCTAATAAATATTGCACTTCCACTTTAGATTTTTTATTTTTATCTAATAGAGGTATAGTTAGAGCAAAGCTTCTTGATACTAAATCAAGTAAATATTTGTTTGTAATTTTTGTTCCCATGTTTTTTCTCTTATATTTTTTCTAATAATGTTACGCAATGTACAGCTACAGCTTTACCTTCGCCTACAGCGTCCATTTTTTCATTTGTCTTAGCTTTAATAGAAATATTATCTATATTAGTATTAAGGATTTTTGATAGGTTTTCTCTCATTAAATCTATAAAGTCTCTCATTTTAGGTTTTTCTATAATGATGGTAATATCAGTATTTGATAGATAGTAATTTTTTTCTTTCATTATTGAAATAGTTTGTTTTAATAGCTCCATAGAAGATATATCTTTATATTTTTCATCATTATCAGGGAAATGGCTTCCTATATCCCCTAAAGCTAATGCTCCGAATATAGAATCTATTAGTGCATGTATTAGAGCATCGGCATCTGAATGACCTTTTAATCCTAAATGATATGGTATTTCTATCCCTGCTAAAATTAATTTGCGATTCTCTTGAAATATGTGCGAATCATATCCATATCCTATTCTCATTGTTTTTCCTAAAAATATAATATTTCTAAAATTATATACAAAATTTTATAAATTGTCAAAATAATATATTTTTACTTAAACAAAAAATAAGCCATTATTTTGTTAATGGCTTATTTAATCTAAGAAAAATATGAAAAAGTTTTATTTACCTGTACTTGTTATTATAGTAGCTGTATCTTCAATTTTGCTTTCAGGTATTTTTATTAATCTCAAGTCAAACATTACCATAAACATACAAGGCAAGAATATGAGTGTAAGAAGAGAAGCAAACAAAAGCCCATAAGCTAATGCCATAACTATAGGAATAATAATGTCAGCCCTGCCTCCTATACCATAAACAGTAGGTAAAAGTCCGACTACAGTAGTAACGGTAGTTAAAAATACCGGACGAAGACGCTGCTTAGCTCCTTCAACAATAGCCTTTGCCACTCCTTTTTTACCGCCCTCAACGCCTTCATCTATAATTTTGTTAATCAAGTCAACAAGTATGATACCATTGTTTACAACAACACCCGCCAAACCAATAATACCTACAACACCCATGAATGATAAAGGCATTCTGTGAATAGCAAATCCAAGAAGTACTCCAATTAAACCAAATGGAATAATTATCATTATCATGATAGGCTGTATGAATCTGTTTAACTGAAGTAGTAATACAATATATACGAATATGAAAGCCATAGCAAAACTGAAAGCTAATTGTTTTAATGCTTTTACAGTTTCTTTAGCCTCACCACCGAACTCTAATTTTAATCCTCTATAGTTTTTTGAAAAATCTTTATATTTCTCTCTAACAGCATTCATAACCTGCTGAGAAGTATTTTTACCATATTCTATACCAGCTGTGATTGTTATAGTTCTTTCGCCGTTGTAGTGTTTTAAAGTGGCAAGACCGTCTGCTTTTTCAATAGTTGCTAAGTTTTTAAGATAAATTAATCTTCCGCTAGAATTTGGTATTAATAAATTTTCTAAATATTTTGTATCATAAGTATATTTATCATCAAATTGTACTCTAAAGTTTAGTTTATTCTCAAGCTCTTGTATATATGTAGCCTCTGTACCATAGTATGCAGTTCTCACTTCATTAGCAACACCAGCAACATTTACACCAAGTTCAGCTATCTTGTCATAATCAAACATAACTCTCAATTCTTCTTTACCAACCTTATCATCATCATCAATATCTATAACACCCGGTACAGTAGCTAAATATGCTTCAATATCTTCTTTAGCTTTTTTAGCAAGTTCAGTATCATTACCAACTATCCTAATATCTACAGGGTCCCCAGGGTCTACACTTCCTTTTGTATTCATAGTAAATACAGGAACAGTTTGTCTAATATCTGTTTTATCTATTTCCTGATTTATTAAAGCAACAAGCTCATCAGCAGTTCTATCTCTCTCTGCAGCAGGAACTAAATAAACCATAATACCCGCTAAGCTTCCTTTCTCTTCAGAAACAACCTCTTGGTCAACTTGCTTACCAACAAGAGAGTATAAAGCAACAAGTTCTTCAGGTTTTACAACTCTCGCAACAGCATCTTCTATTTTAGCTATGCTTTCTGTTGTAACTTCTTTTGTAGTACCAGTAGGCATTTCTATGTTAATTACTATTGTGTCTGCACTTGTATCATAAATAAGTACGAAGTTTTTGAAACTATTTTGTGCTAAGAATATAGAAGCTATAAACATAACTACAAAAAAACCTATTACTATGTATCTTACTTTTATTAATTTTTCTAATGCAGCACCGAAAGGTATCTTCATTTTATCAAATAAAGCATCTTTGTCGAAATCGAGAGGATTTTTAAATTTGCTTTTCTTTTTAGGTTTGTATGATTTATATTTATCTTCTTTATCTTGTAATTGGTTTGGAAGGAGTAAAGTAGCTTGAAGCATACTAACAACAAGAGTGAATATTACTATTCTAGGGAAAAGATTCAATATTTTACCCATTATACCGCTTATTGTAAGCATAGGGAAAAATGCTGCAACAGTTGTAAGTGTTGAAGCAAGCATCGGCATAACAACATCGCTTACAGCAAGTCTTGTAGCTTCAAGTCCTTTATATCCAGCATTTTTAAAGTTAAATATATTTTCAGATACTACTATTGAGTTGTCTACTATCATACCAAGTACAGTAATAATAGCAGCTAATGACATAGTATTGAATGTAATTCCTGCCACTTGCATATATATAAAACAAGCAAACATTGTAACAACCATACCCAAACTTGTAAACATGGCACTTTTGAAATCCAAGAATATAATCAAAGTTATAAATATGATTATAAATCCTTGAATAAGGTTTGAAGTTACAATACTTAAAAGTGAGTTGATAGTTCTTGATTTATCACCCATTACAGATACTTGAATGTTATCAGGTATTATATCAGCATTTTCGGCTAAATATTGGTTTACAGTTTTAATAGTTTTAAGAATATCAGCATTTTCGTTTTTAACTATATCTAAAGAATAACCAGAAGCTCTATTTACTCTCATCAAAGTAGTTTTTTCTTCAAAGCCCTCTTCTATACGAGCTATATCATTTACTCTTACTCTCTGACCATTAAATGTAGAACGTATTATAACATTGCTTGCTTCGCTCGGAGTTTGGAATTCGCCAAAAGTAACAACAGTTTGTTCTTTTCCGCCAGATTCCATATCTCCGCCTGTAGCTCTCACGTTTCTTATGCTAAGAGCATTAACTACATCGCTTAAAGAAATATAGTTTTCCTGCATTTTTATTGGGTCTACATATACTTTAACTTCAGGGTCAGTTCTACCATTTATTCTTATCTCAGAAACACCATCAAGCCTTACAAGCTCATTTTCAAGCCTCTGACTTACATCAAACAATTCTCTCTCATCGCCTTCCATACCCTCTTTAAAGTGCACAGCCAAAGTATATATTGACATCTTATTAGGGTTTAAGTCATAAGTTGTAACCTCTTCTACATCTTCTGATAAATCTGGAATATTTTGCATCTGTCTGAATATTTCATCTTTAACAGGCTGTCTGTTTGGTATAGTTTCATCTAATTTTACTATAATAATAGCAGCATTTTCAATAATTGTTGTATTATATTCATCTATACCAGATATACCTTGTAATTGTTCTTCTATAGGTATAACAGCATTTTGCTCTACGTCAAGCGGAGTAGCACCTGGATATGTTACAGCTATAAGCATCATATCTAAATCTGTAGATGGAATTGATTCTTTTCTTAAATTAAAATAGTAATAACCTCCTACAAATAATACAGCCATTACTATTATATTAACAAGCATAGTTTTCTTCGCAAAAAACACTATAATTCTTTCCATATATTGCTAGTCTCCTATTATTTTTTTATATATAAATTAAAGATTTTGTTATTTAATAGATATAAGTTTTTATAACTTAGCTTTATTAAATAAATATTTATATGTTATCTAAATCCTTAAAAGTTTCTAATATAAATAAAACATTATTAAAAACATTTATTCATAATCTATAGCAAGTAATGCTCTATAATCAAATATTGTTGTAATAAACTCATATTGCAAATTTAATAATTCTGTTTGCGTTGCTACTAAATCTAATCTTGAAGTAAGCAAATCATCAATTTCCAAACGTCCTTGGTCAAGTTTTTGAAGCTGTGTTGCTATTCTTGAGTTTATTGCTCTGATTTGTGTTCTTTTACTATTCATTAAATTTTTATAAGTTTCAAATTTATAAATATATCCTTGCAGCTGTGTGTTATAATCTTTTTCAAGCATATCATATTGAGCTATTATGCCATATAATGAGTTTTCAGCCATTTTGTACTGTGCTTCATTGGCTCTGTTTCCGAGAGGGTAGGAGAATTGTACGCCGGCAAAAAAGTCAACGTTTGTCATACTTCCAAATGAATTAAAATAACCAGAAGTATTAGGACTTATTCCATTTAAGTTTACGCTTCCTACTATATCTAAATTTGGCAATGTACCATTCTTCATTGCAGATAAAGCATATTCTGCTCTAATTTTTGATTGATATGCAATCTGTCCATTAACACTATCAGCAAAAGCAACAGTTTCCATAGTCATATTGCTTCCCAAATCCAAATAAGAATCCCAAGTTGTGTGGTCTGGTTTAAGATTAGTTACAGGGAAGAAGAAACTTATAGTTGTAAGTAATGTGTCTAAAGCAATTTTATTTTGTGCATAATAATCGCTATAAACTAAAGTTTGTGTTCTTGCATTTTGATAAGAGTCATTATCTATAAGTCCATTATTGTATCTGTCTCTCATTTGGTTTTCAAATCTTCTTGCTGTAATATACATATTTCTATAATATTCCAATAGCTTTTCATACATTATCCATTGATAATACAATTTTTGATAGGCTACTAAAACACTCGCATCATCTAATTTTCTTTGAAGCTTTGCTATATTTAATGCATATTCAGCATCTTTGATTGGGTATCTATCTAATGCTCCAAAGAAGTTTCTTAAAAGAGGCTGAGTTACTTCTAATGTTAATGATGGCTGATAATTTTGAAACTTTGTTTTTGTACCATCAGGGGCAACTAAATCTCCTGTGAGAAAAGAGTTATGTGTTAAATTAACAGACCATTTTGTACCTGTATATGGTATTAAGCTTCCAAGTCCAATTCCCGCTTGAATGCCTGTAGCACCAATAGAAGGACTTAAAGTTGGGTCGGTATATCCTGATGATAAGTTTCCATATTTACCAACTGCTCCAAGCTGTGCAGATAGGTTAACATCGCCGCTTGATTTTGCACTAAGTAAATTCATTTCAGCATTTGTTTCTGTTACAGCATTTATTTTTAGTTCTGGTATTAAATCTCTAATATTTTCCATATATTGAGCGTAACTTAATGTATTAGTAGTTTGAGCGTATACCAAGTTTATATTAAAAAATATTGATAATAACACAATAATGTTTTTTCTCATTTATGCTCCTTTTTAATAATCAAAACTTAAGTTCTAAAACCATATTTGTATACATTTTTACTTCCAAGTAAAAGTAATAATGTTTTATATAATGTATCAATTAAACCATCTAAATTAACTTCTAAATTTTTATTCTTTCTTTTTTCCTCCCTATAGTAATAAAGCTTTCTGTCTAAGTTATAATACTTGTTTAATATTAATTCATTACCAATCCCACCAACGGCAACTATCATCTGCATATAAATATCATGTGCATTAAGTACAGGAGTAAAATATTTTTCATCTATTTTTTGGTCTATAAATATTAATAATTCACCAAACCAATAATTTAATATAATGTCTTTATTGATATTCTTTTTTAATATTTGCAACCTTTCTGCATTATTGAAAAACATAGGCTGCAATTCAAACATTATTTTTCCAAATTCTTTTGCCGTTATGAAGAAAAACTTTCTAAAAGCATTGAATAATTCAAATATAGCCTTTTCAGGGTCATTACTATATTTATCTAATAATTCTTTTGGTTTTACAGGTACAGTAATAGTATTAAGTAAAGCCACAACAATTTCATCTATATTTGAATAATACTTGTAAACACCTCCTTGACTTAAACCCGACTCATTAACAATATCTTTCATTGTAACGCTATAAGCAGGTTTTCTTTGAAAAACTCTCATAGCCGCATTTAATATTATTTTCCTCTTGTTTTCAAAATATTCTTCATCTACCTTTGGCATTTTGATTTTTTTGTGTTCACCTCATTAAATATAGTTAATAAAAACGACATACATGTCATTTTTATTCGGAAACTAATATTAATACAATTAGAAATAATGTCAATAGTTTAGAATAAAAAAAATACAATATTTGTTTTATTATTTGTGTTTTACTATAAAAATATCTTTTTAGTACTATAGAATATTTTAATTTACTTTGTATTGATTCTTTTTTTGAATAGTTTTTTATTTTTAATAAAATATATAATATTTTATATTAGTTGTTAATGTTGTATTATATTTTAAAACTTTTCGCCTAAAAATTAGTTTATTATACTGTAAAAATTTTATTTTGCACTGAAAATAAAAAAATAAGCATTATTATTTAAATAATGCTTATTTTTTTATTTTTATAAAGGTGTGATTTAATATCATATAAAATTTTTATTTACTAGATGATTTTGTCTCCCATGGAAATAATAGCCAATCATCATGATTTATGCTTCTATATATATATTTTGGTCTTATTTTGCTAGTATGCTCTCTAATAAATAAAGTAGCTATATCAAATTTCTGGTCGTCAAAATATTTTAAAGTTTCACCTGTATCAGAGATGTCATCTACAATTAAAACAGACTTATCTTTTACCTTTAATCTCCACACCTCTTCCATATTAAGAACCATAGGAACTTTTAATCTATGAGAAAGCATAACAGCAGGAACTAATCCTCCGCGGGCAAGTCCATAAATTACTTCATATTTTATTTTTGAATCTTCTATCTGTTTAGCTAAAACCTCAATAGCCTCATCAATATTTTCCCAAGATATAACATCATATTTCATAATCTATAATCTCCCACTTTTTATGAACGTAATTCTATACTAAATCTTGTTTTAAGCATTTCAAGTAAAGAGCTCTCTACAGCATTAATATCTTCTTCTCTCAAAGTTTTATTAGGGTCATAATAAGTTATAGATATTGCTATAGATTGTTTGCCTTCTTTTACCTGCTCTCCAACATATCTGTCTACCACATCCACATTTTGTATAATATCATTAAACTTAGAAATAGATTTTATTACTTTGCTAAACTCAATATTTCTATCGCAAACTAATGCTAAGTCTCTAAATACAGCAGGGTATTTACCTATATCTTTTAACTGCTGTTTTTTTACTCTTTTTTTGATAAGCTCAACAGCATATCTTATATTAATATCAGTAAAATAAACATCAGTATTAATATCAAATAGAGATAATATTTTAGGGTGAATTCTGCCAATAATACCTATTTTTTCACCAAATATAACTATATCAGCAGACATAGTAGGTATAAACCAATCATGCTCTTTAGGTATAAGGTTATAATCAGTGCTATTTAAATCTTTTGTAATAAGCTCTTCTACAACACCGCTCATATCAAAGAAGTCATAAGCCCTTGATTCTTTATTCCATAATTTTTCTTGATAAAGCCCAAACATTACAGCAGATAAATGCTTCTCTTCTACAAACTTATCATTTTCTTTATAGAATATGTTTCCAACTTCAAATAAAGCACCATTTTTATGTCTGTGATTTTGATTGTAAGCAATGCTATTAAGAAGAGAAACTAATGTAGTAGGTCTCAAAACGTCCATTTCACTTGTTAGAGGGTTTACAACACTAATTAATTGTTCATCTTTAAAACCTATATTTTTAAACATTTTGCTGTCGCCAAGAGAATACTGCTTAGTTTCATAAAGTCCATAAGAAGCCATTCTATGCTTAACAAAACTTATATCAGCATAATCTGTTTTAATAGGGTTGCATTTTATATGAGGCACATTAGAATCAAGATTATTGTATCCATAAACACGTGCTATCTCTTCTATAAGGTCTTCTGCTATTGTAAGGTCATGTCTATAAAAAGGTATATCTACTTTTAAATTATTCTCACCCAAAGCAGATGCATTAAAGCCATATCTCTTAAATATAGAAGATACTTGCATTTTATTCATATCAAGACCTAAATATCTTTTTACAAGTCCGCAGTCGAATACTATTCTTGTAGCTTCAAATTGTTTTACATTTACTTCTTTAGCCCTTGATACTATTTTAGCATTATTATCTAATGTTACTATTAAATCTACTGCTCTGTTTAATGCTGCTAAAGTAAGAGTGTGGTCAATTTCTCTTTCAAATCTATATGAAGCATCAGTTTTTGTATTAGTAGCTATAGTAGATTTCTTTACGGCAATATGGTCAAAATATGCACTTTCTATTAAGATGTTTTTAGTAGTATCTTCTATTTTAGTGCTGTCTCCGCCCATAACACCAGCTACACCTATAGGTTTTTCACTGTCAGCAATAACCAAAACTTCATCTGTAAGATTAATTTCTCTGCCGTCTAAAAGAGTAATTTTTTCATCGTTTTTAGCATTTCTTACTATAATTTTTCCGTCTTTTACTTTATCAAAGTCATAAGCATGAAGAGGCTGACCATATTCAAGCATAACATAATTTGTAATATCTACTATATTATTAATAGGGTTAATACCGCATTTTTTAAGTCTGTTTTGCATCCAATCTGGAGAAGGTCCAACTGTTATATTGTTTATGAGTCTTCCAACATATTTATAGCAAGATTCCTGATTTTCTACTGTAATATCAATATTTCCGCCTGTAGCATCATAAGTATTTACAGAAGGTATGCTTACTCTTTTCTCTAATACTAAAGAACATTCACGAGCAAAACCTATAATACTAACCAAATCCCCTCTGTTTGCTGTAATTTCTACATTAAATATATGATCTGTAGAACCTACAATTGTTGAAAGTGAGTTTCCTAAAATACTGTCTTTATCTTCTATATTTAATTTGTCTATATGTTCATCTAATATCCAAATACCGTAAACGCCTTCAATTTCTTCATATCCTAACTCTGTTCTAGAACAAAGCATTCCATTGCTTTCAAAACCTCTTATGGAAGCCTTTTTTATAGTAAGCCCATTAGGAAGTTTAGCCCCTATCATAGCAACAGGAACATATATATTTTCTCTAACATTAGGAGCACCGCATACTATAGAAAGCACATCGTCCCCAACATTCACTTTACATACGCTTAATTTATCAGCATCTGGGTGTTTGTGTACAGTTAAAACTTTACCTATTATAACACCAGGTATATCTCCGCCGGTAGTCTCTATAGAAGAAATCTCGCTTCCAGAAAGAGTAATATTTCTTGCAATCTCTTCTACCTCTAAACCATCTAAATTAACAAATTCTTTTAACCAACTCAAAGGAATTCTCATAATTATAATAACCTCAATTAATAATTTACCATTGTTTTAAGAAATCTATATCATTATCATAAAACATTCTAATATCTGTAATGCCGTATTTAATCATAGCAACTCTTTCAATACCCATTCCAAAAGCAAAGCCAGTATATTTGTTAGCATCATAACCAACATGCTTAAATACATTAGGGTGAATCATACCAGCACCCATAAGTTCAAGCCAACCCTCGCCTCCGCAAGTTTTACATCCTTTACCTCCGCATATAACACAAGTAGCACTCAAATCAGCACCAGGCTCAACAAAAGGAAAGAAATCAGGTCTTAATCTAATCTGAGTCTTATCTCCAAACATCTTTTTACAGAATAATTCCAATATTCCTTTTAAATCATTAAAACTTACATTTTTATCAACTAAAAGTCCCTCTATTTGATGGAATATAGGTGAGTGTTTTGAATCTATAGCATCTCTTCTAGCACATTTACCAGGAGAAACAACCGCTATAGGAGGCTCAGTTTCCATCATAGTTCTTATTTGCATACCAGAAGTGTGAGTTCTTAATACATGCTCTTTAGAAACAAAAAATGAATCATGACTATCTCTTGCAGGGTGATAAGATGGTATATTTAAAGCCTCAAAATTGTGAAAATCATCTTCTATTTCATTACCCTCTACTACTCTAAAGCCTATTTCTGTTAATATACCTACAATTTCTTCTTCTACTTTAGTAAGTAGGTTTACGCTTGCAGATTTAGGTCTTCTTCCAGGCATTGTTATATCTATTTTATTTTTTTCTAAAGATTCTAAAAATTCTTTGTCTGCTAATAATTTTTTCTTTTCTGTTAAAGTGTTTTCACAGTAGAATTTAAGTTCATTTATTTTTTTACCGAATTCTTTTTTCTCTTCAATACTCTCTATAGAAGACATGTTTTTTAGAAGTTCTGTAATTTTACCTTTTCTGCCTAAAAAATTAATTCTTATCTCATCTATTTCTAATTGATTTTTTGCATTTGATATATTTTGCTCGAAAAGCTCTCGAATTGAATCTAAATTATCCATCGTACCGTTCCTAACTAAAAAATAAAATTATAGTTTGCTATTATAATACATATAAAAATATTTTCAAGGAAAAAAATTTATATATAATAAGTTGAAAGATGTTTTCTATATGTATTTAGCTATTTACTTATAGTATATTATATATTAAAATAAAGTAATCTGTTAAGGTATTATTTATATATGAGAAAAGATATTTTGAATGATATATTTAATAACAAAAAGAAGTCTATACTTCAATCATTAGATGAAATTTTAAGAAGGCTTTCTAATTTAATTGCAATAGCAGGTTCTATATTTGCAATATTTATTCTTTTAATGCAAGTAAGACAGATTACTGTTTATAATTTTTATATACATTATTATGACAAAATAATAAATATTATAACAGTTTGTTTTATTATTATTTTAATAGACCAAATAAGAATAGCGCCAAGAAAATTATATATAATAGTTCCTATAATACAAATTATAGGGCTTTTGCTTCTTAATTTCTTCAGCAGAAAATATTATGGCATATATGCTAATAGAGTTATATGGACTATAGCAGGTTCTATACTATTCTTTTTAATAATAGTAATAAATTGGCTTAGATTATCATATTCAAAGTTTACTCTCTATCAGATGATTATAGCGTCATTTATTTTTATAATAACATTAGGGGCATTACTTTTATATTTGCCGTTAAGTACAATCAGCGGAAGGCTTCCTTTTATTGATGCTTTATTTACTGCAACAAGTGCCGTTTGCGTTACGGGCTTAAGCGTAATAGATATTTCTAAAGAGTTTACTTTTTTTGGACAGATTGTTGTTTTAATATTAATACAAATTGGCGGGCTTGGAATAATGTCCATATCTGCAATAGTGATTTTATTTTCTATTAATAAAGGAAGTGTGCAAGACAGAATAAGAACGCTTGAAATGTTTAACACAAAAAATAAAGATATTATACGCTCTACTGTAAAGGCTATATTTTTGGCTACTTTTTTAGTTGAGTTAATTGGGGCGATATTGCTTTTTACTGTTATGGATAATAATAGAATAGGGGAGAGGATATTTTATTCTTTGTTTCACTCTATAAGTGCCTTTTGTAATGCTGGATTTGCCTTATATACTGACAGTTTACACAGGTTTTCTGATAATGCTGTTTTGAGTATTACTGTAAGTTTATTGATAGTGCTTGGGGGAATAGGTTATCCTGTATTTGTAAGCGTATACACTGCTATTATTAGTAAGATTAAAGGCAAAAGATATGTTATTGATGTGCAAACAATAATTATTTTACTTACAACTGCTTTTCTTTTATTGTTTGGAACTTTATTTATATTTTTCAATGAATATTCTAATGCTTTAGAGGGAATGCCATTAAAAGAAAAGATTTTAACTTCAATATTTCAAAGTGTAAGTACTAGAACGGCAGGTTTTGAGACTATTGCTTACAATTCTATGAATAGCGTTACGATAGGTGTTGTAATATTTCTTATGTTTATAGGTGCTTCTCCGAGCAGTACAGGAGGCGGTGTTAAAACTACAACCTTTTTTGTATTTATAGCTTCAATCATTACAGCTATTACTAACAGACCTTTTATTATTGTAAAGGGAAGAAAGATTAAAGATGATGCTGTTAATAAATCCATTGCCATATTTACTTTGGCTATTGCTATATCTGTTTTTGGGGCATTGCTTATATTTTATATTGATGGGCATAAGGCTATGATGCCTGTAATATTTGAAACGGTTTCTGCTATATCTACCGTTGGGCTTTCGCTTGGTATTACTGCTGGACTTTCTGTGTGGAGCAAAATTATAGTGATAGCATTAATGTTTATTGGACGTGTTGGATATTTAACATTATTTATGAGTATTGGTTCTGTTGACAGCAGATACGGTTTAATAGATTTACCTACTGCGGAAGTTAATATTGGTTAATTTGCAATAATTATATTTTTTAATTTTTTTATTTGTGGTGGCTTTGCCCCTGCGGAGCGTGCCCTTAGGGTACACACCCCCATTTCTTTTGCGACCGAAGAAAGTGCCCTCGGTATTGGCACAAAGAAGCAAAAAGCCTGCATTTTTTAGATAAAAAATATTATATTTAATACGTTCTAATATACAAGCCTAAAAACACTTGCACTTTTTGGTTCTTTTTGCTGCGGGAAAAAGAACAATAAAAAATAGACAAACTTTAAAATATTTATTATATTCAAAACGTTACTGTGAATATTTCTCTGTAATTAACAAAGTCGCTTTCATAAAGTGTGATAGAGTTTGCTAAAAAACTGCTCTTTTCAAAACTAATATTATTTATTATCTCTTTTAATTTATCATTGTCATAAACCTTTTTTACTCTTGCCAATGTGAGATGCGATTTAAAATCTTTTTTGTCATATTTTATATTAATATTATCTCTTAAATGCTTTACATATTCATCTAATTCTTTGCAATTTGCTTTTACAAACAAAACATTTATATCATTAAACTTATTTGTGAAATATGATAGTTTTTCAAATGATATATTAAAAGGCTTTATTATATTGTTTGTTTTTTCTAATGATGATTTTATTTTTTCTATATCAGTTTCTTTTATATTTTCAAAAAAAACTAATGTGATATGCATTTTATTTTTATTTACAAATTTTACTTCTGCTATATTATCATCTATCTTTTTTAGTAAAAGGTTATGGTATTTATTTTTTATATTTTCATTAATATTTAATGCTAAGAACGCTCTCATAATTTCTATCAAAATAATAAACTTATTTCAAAAACATTAATAAATATTAAAGATATTTTTAGTTTTTTAATTAATAATTGGGGCTTTGCCCCAAGCCCCACTTCTTTTGTTGGCACAAAGAAGCAAAAAGACTGCAATTTTTATACACTAAAATTGCAATTTATATACAATATATAATACATTATTTTATATTTTATAAAATAGTTTTAAAATATATATAAATATAATTAATAAAAAATATTACTTAAATATATCGTTAGTGGCGTCATACCAGAATACAAAATCTAAATATTCCATTGGTATTTTTTCTTTTTTTGAGTACTCTACTAAATTCGATTCACAGCTCATATAATTATTTTTAGTTAAGCTTGTTTTTGGAGTCATAGATTCTGGAAGTATATCTAATTTGCTCATTACTCTCATTATATGCCTGTCAAGTATAGCAATTTTTTGTCCGAAACCAATATTCCTTAAAAAATGGCTAGCTTCTTTAAGTCCATATCCTTTAACTTCTTTTGCTAATTCATTTCTCAAACTCACAATAGAATCGTTTTTTATAGCATCATCAATTCTCTCTCTCAATATAAATTTTTCTTTTGGAAAATATAACTTTCTTGCAAGAACTATATTTCTTGCCTTCATGTTGTGAAAACGTACATGCTTTATTAATATATTAGCAATGCTCTCCTCAGAACCCTTAAAAAGTAAATTATGATTATAAAGGTCTATTATAGCAGCAGCCCCGCTTCTTGCTTTTGTCTGAGGAGTACATATACAAAAGGCCAATTCTGCAAATAACCTCTTATCATTTTCTCTTTTGTAAACTCTCTCGAAATATTCAAGTCTTCTTTTCATTCTCTCATGAAGTATTTTATCTTTGTATATACCCATTAAATGTTTAGCGTATTCTTTGTCCATTCTTTAAGCCTTTATTGTAAATTTAGCCTTTCTATAATACTACCATAATAATTAAATTTCAATTCTTGATTAATTAATATATATAATCTATAATACAAAAAATAATATATATACTTCAGAGAAAATAAAAATTATGCCAAAATTATTAATAGCTTCAGATTTGCACTTAAGCGTTTCAGAGAGAGAATATTCTTTTAATGTGCTTAGAGAAATAATAGAAATATCAAAAGATTATGATGCTTTAGTTTTACTTGGAGATACTTTTGATACATTTGAAGATTTGAAAGAGCTTAAAGAAGAGTTTATAAGTATAATAGAAGAAAATAAAATATATCTTCTTAAAGGCAATCATGAAAACTTAAAATCTAAAGGAATCAGTTTAAGTCAATTAAATTTCCCTAGCAATATTACAGTATTGGAAGATATAAGTGCTTTTAGTATAGATAATTTAGACATAATTGCATTGCCTTATAATGATAAATATTCTGTAAACAATGAGTTTTTAGAATTGGTTGATAGTCTTAAAAATGAAAAGAGAATACTTTTAGCACATGGCATAGTAGAGGGTACTTTATGGGCTATAGAAGAAAATGAGGCTTCTGCAAGTATACCTATTGATATAATAAAAAAGTCTAATGTTGATTTAGCAATAGTTGGGCATATTCATAAACAGATGGATGCAAGAATAGAAAATATTGAAATAGTTTATCCTGGTTCTTCAAGGGTTTGGAGAAGAAGCAAGGCAGAAATTGGTATTAGAAGATGTTTAGGTTTAGAGATAAAAAATAACAAAATAAAAAAAGAGTATATTAATATAGAATCTGCTGGAGAGTATAGAGTTTATGAATGCAATAGTTATGATATTGAAACAAAGATAGAGAGTTTATCTGTTAATTGGAAAAAAAATGATATTATAAGTATTAATATTTATGGAATAATAGAAGATGAAAATGAGCTTGAAAAAACTAAGAAGTCTATAATAAATAAATATTCAAAAAATGTAAGAGATATTAATTTGAAAAATAGTCAATTATATTTTTTAGAAAATGCCTACAATGAAAGGATAATTAAAGAGTTTTTGGATGTTGTAAATAGTTATGAGTTTGATATTAACAATAAAGATAATTTAGAAATATTAGAACTTGCTAAACGATTAGGAATAGAGAAAATATATAATGCTTTACAATAAAAAATAATGGGTTTTGTTTATGCTTTTGAAACTAAATAATTTTGGAAAGTTTAAGAATAAAAGTTTTGAGATATCAGATTTTATTACTTTATTTTATGGGGCAAATGAATCTGGAAAGACTACTATATTTGATTCACTTATGTATTTATTTTCTGAGAATAAAAAGAGTTTAGGTTTTTCAAAGATGATAAAAAATAGGTATGGTGATGAGATTGATGTAGAGAGTGTGCCTGCAATTGATGATAGCATCAAACTTCACCCGGATTCTTATAACAATTTGTATGCCATAAGACAAAGCGAAATAATATTTAATATGTCTGATAATAAAAAAGATTCAAAAGAGTGGGAGAGTGAAATAAAGAAAAAATTATTCTCTTCTGATATTGATATAGGAAAGATGATTTCAGAAATTAGGGCAGAATATAGCGGAAGGGCTCAGTCGTCTATCCCGTATCAAATTAATTTAATGGAAAATAAAAAAAATAGTATAAAAGAAGAATTAAATATTTTGTATGATAAAATAAATAATGAAAGCTCTAAAAAAGAAAAGATAAAAGAATTAAATGATAAGCTTAATTTTAATGCCAATCTTATGAGAGATAAAATTAAAGAACATGATGAAATATTTAAGACATTTGATTTAAAAAAGAAGGCACAATTAAAAAATTATAAATTGGATTTACTTTCTCTAATAAATAATTTTTATAAAAAGAATAATTTTTTAAGTGAAAATAAAATACTTCAAAATGATTATTCTAATGAAATAAAATCTATTACAAATAGTATTGATGAATTAAAAAATAAAGAGTCTTATTTGAATGGTAAAATAGAAAGTCTTAAAAAAAATATAGAAGAGAGAAAATCTATTGATTATAACAGCATAAAAATAAGAATAGAAAATGCAATAAAAAAGATAGACGATGTAGTAAACAAAAATAAAAAAGTTCCTAAATTTGTTTTTATATTAGTTGTTGCATTTATATCTATTCTTCTTAGCGTTTATTTTAAGAATGCATTTTGGCTTGTTATAATACTTCCTTCTCTGCCATTTTTGTTTATAAAAGAAAATACAAATACAAAAATTATAAAAGATATTTTGGATACTTTGCCTGAATTAAATATAAACAATGATGTTAATGATTATAATTATTTGAGAGATTTATTAAACAAAGAACTAGCAAAAATAGAATTAATAATTAACAGTAAAGATAATGAAGAGATTGATAAATATTTAGAAGAATTAGAAATAGTTAAAAAAAGTTCTGAAGAAGAAAATACAAAATTAGAAAATCTTTTAAATAAACTAAATGCAAAAAATATAGAGCATTATTATTCTATAAAAAGAGATTATGATGCTTTATATAAAGAAACAAGCGAGCTTTATAATAAACTTATGCAGGAAGCTAAAAAGAACTCTCTAAAAGATATTAATATGCTTGAAGCTGATTGTAATAGGATTATAAAAGAATTAGAAACTATAGGTTATGATGATTTTAATGAGGCTGAGTTTAGAGGATTAGAAAATCAATTAAAAGGCTTAGAAAAAGAAATTGAATTAATAAAAGAAAATATAAACAAAATAGAAAAAGAAATATCCTATACAAGCGGAGAGCTTAATAATTTTGATAATATACATAATACTATAGTTAATCTTGAAAGTGATTTATCTAAATTAGACGATGAAATTATAAACATAAATAAAAGAAAAAAAGCATTACAATTACTTGAAGATATTTTATCCAATATAAATCAGAAAAATGACAATGTGTTTGAATCATTATCTAATGAAGCTAAAGTTTTATATAATCATATTACAGGTAAAAATCTGCATGATGACGGAATAACAATGTCTGGTTTTGATAAAAATAAAATAATAGTTTTAGATAAGCAAAACGAAAAAAGAAATATAGAGTTTTTATCATCTGCTACGAGAGATGCTGTTTATATAGCAATGCGTCTTTCAATACTTACTAAAATACATAAGCAAGGCAGATTAATTTTACTCGATGATCCTTTTATCACTTTTGACAATAACAGAATATTAGAGGCATTAAAATTTATAGTGGAGTATTCTAAAGATTATAATATACCTATAGTTATTTTTACGAAAGATGTTTTTATAAGAGATGTATTAAAAGAGTTTGAGGCAGTTAATATTCATGAGCTTTCTTAAAAGTTATTTATGAATTAATTTAAAAATAAAAAATATATATAGTTTTATTAAATATTTTAAGAATATATATATCAAATATAAGGTAATAATATAAAAATGCAGTCTTTTTGGTTCTTTGTGTCAACAAAAGAACTGGGGTCTTACCCTACGAGTACGCTTCGCAGGGGGCAAAGCCCCAGAAACACAAAATTTTTAATATATTATCAATTTTCGTTTATATATGATAATAATGTGTTGTATTGTACTTTCATCTCTTCCGGTATTTTAGGGTCGTCTAATAGTTTTTCTAAATATTTTTTAGGCTCTTCCTTTTCGCCTGCCAATACCATTGTTACTGCTTTATAATAATGTGCTATATAAACTTCCTGAGAATTTGGATATTCTTTTATAATTCTGTCAAAATAAGAATTAGCTGTATCATAATCATTTTTTTGTGCTCTCATCAAACCAAAGCCTAATATATATTTAGACATAGCTTCTTTTGATATAGCTTTTTTTTCTAATAAAGCATTGAATATTTTTGAAGATTCTTCCTCGTTGCCTGATTCCATATATAAATCTAATTTTTCTAAACTAGGCTCTTTACTTTGAAGAACAATTCTTATTTTTTTTAGTTTTTCCTGAGCATTTTTCATGTATGGTACAAACTTTTCACCTTCTACATATCCGCCAACATTCTCTAAAACAAAACCGTCATGGCTAATAAAAAGTATAGTAGGAAAACCTTGAACTCCATATTTTTGAGCTATATCAGCCCCCTCCTTTGATGTTTCTGGATTAAGTTTAACAGATACCATTCTTTTAGCAGCATCAATTACTTCTTTATTAGCATAAGTATTTTTATCTAATTCCTTACACCAACTGCACCAATCAGTATATACATCTATCATTATAGGCAAGTCTTTATCTTTTGCTTTTTTTACAGCAGAAGCTAAATCTTTTTCCCATTTTATAGCAGCATAAGAATCATTACAAGAAATAGTAAAAGCTATTACAATCAATGAAAAAATCATCATTATATTTTTATTCATAATTCTTTATTCCTTTTATTAAGATATTTAATGTTTATCATATATTATTCTGTATAAAAAACAAGAAGGGTATAGCGGGTATATTACTCTTTATTTTTGTCTTCATTTAAAGATTTTAATTTCTCTCTTATATCTGATGTAGTTTTTAGAGCATCTTCTTTTTTCATTTTCGGTTGTTTGAAAATTGTTAGAGTTTGGTCTAATATGTTTTTAAAACTATCTTCCACAGTATTTTCTTTAGAATTAACATACATCATTTTTATTTGGTCTTTCATTTCTTTATCTTCTATTTTTGAAAGCAAATTTATATTATGGTCAGATACTGATATTAAATACATTTCATTTGCTATTTCTATAATAGAAACATATCTGTTTGATGCGATGGCAGTGGTAGCTAATACTTTTATAATTTCATTAGAACCAGATACCTTTTTAGTTTTATTTTTTAAATATATAAATACAATATATATTCCAACTAATGTTATTATAAAACCAATAATAGCCCTTATAAACATAGAAGTAGTGCTTACATTTGCTCTGTTTTCTATATTTCTAATGTCTTGAAGTATAGCTGGTTCATTGTTTGTATTATTTATTGTGTTTTCCTGAATATTAAAATAATTTGATTGAATAGTATCATTTGTTATGTTATTAGTATCTTGTGAATATAGAAGAGATAGAGTGAGTATAGTAAATAATAATATTTTTTTTATCACAGATATTCCAATGCGGAGAGAGCGGGATTCGAACCCGCGGTAGGGGTTGCCTACGACAGTTTAGCAAACTGCTCCCTTCGGCCTCTCGGGCATCTCTCCAAATATTATCAATTATTAGTTTATCTATATTAACATAAATAAGTTTTTTAGTCAATACAGTTTATCAGTTTTATTTTTTAATAATTATATAAATTAATATAATCATCAAAAAATAATTTCACAGTAATAACAATATAAATTATAATAAAAAATGCATATTAGTTAATAAAATAATTATCTGCTTTTTAGTTTCGGGTGAAGTATCTTATCTAAAGCAAAGCCCAAAAATGCAAAAGACATTCCCAAAATAGCAATCAATATTCCAGGAGGTATTATCCACCACCAAAGCCCAGAAAGCACTGCAGAACCCTTCATAGCATCATGCAAAATCTGCCCCCATGTAACAATAGTGGCATCTCCAAGACCAAGCAAAGATAATGAAGACTCATAAACTATAGCAGAAGGCACAGCCAAAGCCATAGAAGCAAATGAAAAAGGCAAAAGCAGTGGAGCTAAATGATTAAATATTATTCTAAAATGCGAAGCCCCTATTGTGCGTGCTGCCTCAATGTAGGTTTCTTCTTTAAGCTGCATAGCCATAGAGCGAACCGTCATAACAGAGCCTGTCCAAGAGAAAAATATCATCATCGTAATCATAGTCCATATTGTAGGCTTAAATATTGCACTCATTACTATCATTACAGGCAAAACAGGTATACCTATAAATATCTGATACACAAACTGCATAAAGCTATCAACAAACCCTCCGAAATATGCAGAGACTATTCCATACATCACGCCGATTATAACCGATATAAAACTCGTAGCTATACCGATAAATAATGCCCATTTAAGACCTGATATAAGCCCAGAAAATATATCTCTCTTCATATTGTCAGTGCCCATTATTCCAGACATTGAGCCTACTAATACCATATAAGGATTTTCAAAACTTGAATTAATGTCAGAAAAATTAGCAGTTATTTCAAATTTATAAACACCTTTTAATGCCAAGAAATTTTTTGCCATATCATCTTTTTTTGTATTAAAAAGTATTTTCATAGGGTTTGTTGTGAGGGTGTCAATTTGTCTTGCAAGCATTCTTGGAACTGACTCTCTGTAAAACCTAAATATTCTATTTTTTGAATCATTAAATGCAGATATTCTTAAATCTCCTTTTATATTATGTAAACTATCTGAAAGTGTGATTACTGCTCCGTCTGGTCTTGTTACATTCCATACTAAGACGGAAGAATTATCTACATTAGCATGAAAGATTAAGTCCACTGGAGATTTATCGAATTGATAATCATATTCAAACATTGCTTTGTATACTGCTTGATTATCTATATAATTAGTTTTTACGCTTATAGGTTTTATATCTGTTGTAATTGCCGATTTTTCTCTGCTGAAGAAATTAAGCCACTCTGGTGGGGCTGATGCTGGGTTATCCTGCCAATAGGTTATATCTCTCCATCGTTTTGGAGCCTCTTTGTATGTGAGTATTATAGGCTCAAACAGTGAAACAAATATTGCCAAAAGAAGTATGCATAAGCCTACAACGCCTGTTTTATCTTTTTTAAACTCATTAAAAAATTCTATTAGAGGTGCAAGTTTTTTATTAACATTATTCATTACATCTTGCCTCCAACTTTTATTCTCGGGTCTAAAAATCCGTAAGATATATCAAGCACAACCAAACCAAATTGATAAAGAGCAGTAGTAATAGCTAAATTGCCCATTAATACAGGTATATCATTTTGCTGAACAGATATCCAATAAAGATTGCCCAAACCCGGCCAAGAGAATATTCCTTCAAATATGATAGAGCCTGCAATTGAGCCAAGCAGTCCTAACAAAGTTATTGTAACTATGGGAGGTGCAGAGCTTCTTAAAGTATGCCCTAAAAGAACAGACTTTTCTGATATGCCTCTAGCACGTGCTGCCATAATATAATCTTCCTGAAGGGTAGACAACACTATATTTCTCACCACAAAAGAAAGCCCCCAGAATCCTATTAATGTTAATGTGAGCATAGGTAAGGCCATATGCCATAACATATCCAAATAATACATTATGCCTTCAGGTGTTGGTATGGAATGAACTCCTCCAGATGGAAACAAATTAAACTTATAAACAAATATCATTATTAGTATCATAGAAAGCCACCAAGTAGGCATGCCGTAAACTATCATAGTGATAATGCTTGTTGTTCTGTCGAATAGTTTTCCTGCTTTTCTTGCCTTTACGAGTCCTATTATTAAGCCTATTATCATTTGTATGATTGATGCTGTTGTAAAAAGTATTATAGAGCGGGGCAGTGCTTCTCCTATTATTTTTATAACATCTCTGTTGCCGTTAGAATCCATCATTATAGTAGATTTGCCGAATTGAAATGTAATAGTATTGATTGCTCTTATAAATATTCTCTCACCAATGCTTCTGTTAAGCCAATATATATCATAATAGTATGCTCTTCTCTCTTTAATAAAATTAGCAACATCTTCTGTACGCATATTGCTAAGTCCTCGTACTTCGGCATTAATATTTTCTTCTATCTGTGCCTTAAGAGTTTTTTCGCTTACAGTGTTAAATATAGCAGAAGACATAAACATAAGTATCACAAACATGATTATGCCTTTTAGTATTCTTTTGATTACAAAATAAGTAAACATAATATTATCCTTATTTAAGATTATACTAAAAAGAATTAAAATTGTAAAGCATCATAGCTTAAATTATTTATTATAGTTTTTATTTATGATTTTTTTATAAAGTTATAAATATTTTATAATATCTTATATAGAATGTTTGTGTAAAAGTATAATATAGACTTTATTTTACCGAAAATATTAATATACTATATAGTATTATACTTGAGTATTGGTTTATTAATGATATAATGATACTCTTAAAGGTATAAAATAAATACTACTATATAAGCGGAGTATTATGTCGGACAATAATTTAATATTAGATGAAACAGAAGTTCTTGCCGTGAGATTTATAGCAGAATATCCAGATTTAGACCAGTATATATATTTTGTATTTTTTATAGATAAACTAACAATTAATCTTATTACTAAAACAGTATTAATTTCAGATAATTATGAGTTATTTAAAGTATTAAATAGCTATGATAATTATTTGGAGCTTTATAAATATATAGAAGTTTATAATAATCTAAATTATAAAGTTAATATAGTTTTAGATAAATTAAATAGCGATTTGGATTCCATTTTAGCCAACAGAACCAATGTAGTTCATACAACTATGGCTGCTATTAATAATGATATTATTTCTATAATAGATATATTTTCAGATACGCTAAATGTTTCTATGGATTATAATATAGGAATATATGATGTAAGCTGTAAGGGGCTTTATATTGATGATGTTAATGCTTTTTTACAAGATTTTAAAAAAGAGTTTGAAGGCAGCAGTATTGATATAAGTCAATATACTTTAGAGTCAAATAATGAGGATGTAAATAATGAAGATAGTATTACATCAAAATATAAAATAGTAGATGGAGATTTTGTTGTAGCTCCTATTATTGGCAGGGCTATAGCAGATATAAAGATAGGCGATAAGATTATAGTAAAAGTAGATTACAGTTCTTTCTATCCAAGCATGACATATTTGGATATTAATTCTAAAAAAAATAATAATAAATATTTAGTTGTTGGCGAGGTTATAGATAAAACAGTTAATGAAAATTCTACTAAGATATCACTTGCTTTAAGCGATGAGCATTGTGTTATTATAGAAGAAACAGAACCTATTAGAGTTAAAGTATTTAACCCTCAAAAAGATAATTATATAACACCAAACTATTATCAAGAAAATAGTAAAGAAGAACAAATATATAGAATGTTATCTCATTTTAATGTTTTAAAGTTTTTATTATATGGATTAGGTTTTATTTCGTTGTTTGTTTTAGTTTATATTTTATATGTTATTATATTATAATTAATTTCGATTAAAGTTTATTATGATTTGATACCGATAAAAGAGCAACTAATTTTTTAAAGATAGATAAATGGAAAAGATAAAAGAATATTTCAATGATTTTTTGGAGATAATATCAGAAAATGGAGAATATGCTGGGGTTGCTTTACTCAAAGGCAGTGTTTTTAGGGTTGATGATGAGCATAATGTAAGTATTATTTGTTCGGGTGATTTTGCTGCTAACCATATAAAGAAAGATTTTTTAGAGCGTATAAAAAACTATTTAAAAGACAAGTGTTCGTATGATATAAACATTCAAGTATTAGTTGATGTAAATATTGTAAATAATGAAGAAGATAGTTTTAATAATGATATTGTAGAAATAGAATCAACAGAAGAAAACAATACAAAAAATAAATATAAATCTAATTTAAATGAATATTTCAAGTTTGACAATTTTATAGAGGGGAGTAATAATAAATTTGTTTTTGCTGCTGCCAAATTGGTTGCAGAAAAACCAGGAAGAGAATACAATCCTCTTTATATATATGGAAGTGTGGGTATAGGTAAAACTCATTTGCTTCAGGCTATTGGAAATTATTATTTAGAAAATAATCCAGATGCAAAAGTTCATTATATAGATGGAAGCGGATTTAGAGATGAATATATATATGGCCTTCAAACTAAAAGACCTGATAATTTTAAAAAGAAATATAAATCTTTAGACATGTTTTTGCTTGATGATTTGCAATTGTTAGAAAGTGCTCAGGAGACTTCTAAAGAGTTATTTGAGATATTTCAAGCTTTAGATAATGCTTGTAAACAGATGGTATTTGTTAGTGATAAACCTCCGAAAGAACTTAGAAATATAGAGGCGAGATTAAAAAACAGATTCGAAAAGAGTTTGATATTATCTATTGAGCCTCCGCAATATGAAACAAGGCTTGCTATAATAGAGAGAAAGTTGATTGATTTAAATACAAACATTGATGAAGAAGTAATTAAATATATGGCAGAAAATATTACAACTGATGTTCGTAAGATTGAAGGTGCTATTAGGGCTTATTTGTCTGTGAGGGATTTGATGAAAATAACTCCTAATGTTGAAGAATGTGATAAGTTAAATATATTTAAAGATTATTTTACTAACAAACCAAAATTAAAAAATGCTACTATAAAAGAAATAAAAAAAATGGTGGCTGATTATTATGGTATAGAAATGAATGCTTTTGACAGCAAAGACAGAACCAAATTTATAGCTAAAGTTAGACATGTTGCTGTATACTTAGCTTGCGAATATTCTAAAAAATCGGTTACAGAAATAGGATTGGAGTTTAATAGAGATCATGCTTCTATTATACATGCAAGAGAAAAAATAAAAGAAGAGCTTAAAACAGATTCTCATATAGCAAGAGAAATTAATGATATAATATCTTCTATATCATAATTTACTATAATTTATGATAATTTCATAGAATTAATAATAAAATTAAAATGTATGATATTTTGATATTTTTTCTTGACATTTGTTTAAATTCTTATATAATACTATTTGTATTGTTAAATAATACAATTTTTCATAAACCTCCTTATCACCCTGCAGATCCTTTCTGGGGGTGATACTTTTTTAAACACCTTTTTATAATTGAATGTATAATTATTAAACATATATTATTTGTATAAATGTCTTATTATTAAACATAATAAATTATTAATGTTTTCTATATTTAATAAGTTTTAATATTTGTGTAATTTTAATAGCTCGTAAGTATCTTATAATAAAAAAAATTAATAATATAAAGCTATATTAATATTTTATAGCATTATTTTTCTATTTTTTAACTAAATGTAATAATGAAAATATAACTATTTGGCACGATTATTGCATATATTATAGGTGTAACTTCTGTAAATAATTAAAAGGAAATAAGAAGGAAACAAAAAGGAGATTAAATGCAAGAAGAAGAAATGAAAGAAGGCAATGAAGCTGCTAGTAAGGGTAGTGAGGACATTGCAGAAAACAATTCTAATGCAGAAGCTAATGAAACTAATGAAGTTAATGAAGAACAAAAAGAGGCTTGTGAATGTTCTGAAAATAATGAAGATGAAATTAGCATTCTAAAAAAGAGAGTAGAAGAGTTAGAAAATGAAGTTTCTGATATGAAAGATAAATATATGCGTGCTATGGCAGAATCAGAAAATATTAGAAAGAGAACTGCCAAAGAAAAAGCTGACGGCATAAAGAGGGCTAATAAAGGTTTATTATTATCTCTTATCAATTTTATGGATAATTTTGAGAGAGCATTAAAATCTTTTGATAATGATGAAACTATAAAGGGAAGTGAATATTATAAGGGCGTAGAATTAATACATAAACAGTTTATAGATTTTTTAACTGATAATGGTGTGAGCGAAATAGAGGCATTAGGAGAGGAGTTTGACCCTAATTTGCATGAGGCATTAACTATGATAGAAGTTCCTGATATTGATAAAGAGCAGGTTGTAGAAGTTTATGCTAAGGGCTACAAATTAAATGATGAACTTTTGAGAACAGCTAAGGTTGTGGTTGGAAAACCAAAGACGGCTGAATAATAAATTTTTATTTACTTTATATTTATAAGGAGATTTTTTTATGGCACATATTCAACTTTTTAGAGCTTATTTTGAACCTAAAGATTCAAAAAAAGAAAGCATAAATCATATTAATAAGGTTTTGCAAGATTTAACAGATGAGATTAACAGACATATAGAAAACAGAGAAGTTATAAATGTTGATCTTAATACATCACATTTAGGCAATGGGCATACTGAATATATTGTAAGCGTTCTAACGAAGAATTAGACTTACAGACTTTAAACGTACATAAACATTTAATTAACATTTAAGGAGAAATTTATAATGAGCAAAATTATTGGAATAGATTTAGGAACTACAAATTCATGCGTATCAGTAATGGAAGGCGGAAAACCTGTAGTAATAACAAACAGCGAAGGAAACAGAACAACACCTTCTATAGTAGCCTTTACAAATAAAGGGGAAGTATTAGTAGGTCAGCCTGCTAAAAACCAAATGGTAACTAACCCAGAAAATACAATATTCTCTATAAAAAGATTTATGGGTAACACTTATTCTGAAGTATCAGAAGAGCGTTCAAGAATGCCTTATACTGTTATAGAGGAAGACGGAAAAGTAAAAATTAAAACACTTGAAGGAAACTTTACTCCTCAAGAGATAAGTGCAAGAACACTTCAAAAGATGAAACAAACAGCTGAAGAGTATTTAGGAGAAACTGTAACAGATGCAATCATCACAGTACCTGCATACTTTAATGACAGCCAAAGACAGGCAACTAAAGATGCTGGAAGAATTGCTGGGCTTAATGTATTAAGAATAATAAACGAGCCTACAGCTGCTGCTTTAGCTTATGGTATGGAGAAAAAGAAAGATGAGAAAATAGCAGTTTATGACTTGGGCGGCGGTACATTTGATATATCTATACTTGAATTAGCTGACGGAGTATTTGAAGTAAAAAGTACAAACGGTGATACACATTTAGGCGGTGATGACTTTGACCAAGCTATAATTAACTGGCTAATAGAAGAGTTTAAGAAAGATACAGGCGTTGATTTAAATAGCGACAAAATGGCTTTACAGAGATTAAAAGAAGCTGCTGAAAAAGCTAAAAAAGAACTTTCTAGCTCACTTCAAACAGATATCAACTTGCCATACTTGACAGCAGATGCATCAGGTCCTAAACACTTGAATGTATCTTTATCAAGAGCAAAATTTGAGGATTTAGTAAGAGACTTAGTAGAAAAAACTCGTATCCCATGTGAAAAAGCATTGAAAGATGCAGGACTTTCTACTAGCGATATAGATGAAGTTATACTTGTTGGAGGTTCTACAAGAATACCTTTAGTACAAGAGACAGTTAAAAACATATTTGGAAAAGACCCAAATAAAAGCGTAAACCCAGACGAAGCAGTAGCAATGGGTGCTGCAGTACAGGGCGGTATTATTAAAGGTGATGTTAAAGACGTTCTTCTTCTTGACGTTACTCCGCTTTCACTTGGTATTGAAACAGAAGGTTCAGTAATGACTGTTTTAATTAACAGAAACACTACTATACCTACAAACAAAAAACAAGTGTTCTCAACAGCAGCAGACAATCAATCATCTGTAACTATTAGAGTATTACAAGGTGAGAGAAAAATGGCTAATGACAACAGAGAGCTTGGAAGATTTGATTTAGTAGGAATACCACCTGCACCAAGAGGCGTACCTCAAATTGAAGTTTCATTCGACATAGACGCTAACGGTATAGTACATGTTACAGCTAAAGATTTGGGTACTGGTAAAGAGCAGAAAATAACAATAGCTTCTTCAAGCGGACTTAGCGAGGAAGAAATAAACAAAATGGTTCAGGATGCAGAAAAACATGCTGAAGAAGATAAAAAGAAAAAAGAGGAAGTTGAGGCTAAAAACAATGCTGACCATATGATTTATCAAACAGAAAAATTGTTAAAAGAAAACGGCGATAAATTACAGCCTTCAGATAAATCAGAGATTGAGTCAAAAATGAGTGCTTTAAAATCAGCAGTAGAATCTAACAATACAGACAGCATTAAAAGAGCTACAGATGATTTACAAGCAGCATGGAGCAAAGCTTCAGAGGCTCTTTACAAACAAGCAGGAGCACAGCAAGGACAAGCTGATGCAGGACAGCAGCAAGCACAGCAAAACACTAACCAAGATTCAAGCAGAAAAGATGACGGTGTAGTTGATGCTGATTATGAGGTTGTTGATGACAATGACAAAAAATAATTATAGATAAAAAGTAAAAGTTGAATATATAAAGTCTAGTAGGCGGTTGGAAGTTAATTTTTAAGGTTTGATTTTCAGCCGCCTATGTTTTTAATTATTGAAATGTACAAAAAATGGAGATAAATAAAAATGAGTTCAGATGTAAAAATTGATAAAGTCCAAGTATGTCGTATCAATTTACCGACAAAATATGAATTTTTTTTTGGTGATGAATGTAAAGAATTAAATGAAATTCTTTCTAATAACCACTTTTATGATGCAAAAAACTTAGAATATATTTTAAATAAATATGGATATGAATTATGTCATTTTGCTTATAACCATTTAGATAATATAGTTATGTTATGGTTTAAAAAAATATAATAAACAAAATTTATTGTTTTCTATATTAAATTAAATAAAGTCTTTTTGGTTCTTTGGGTCACGCCTCCGGCACTCCCTACGGTCGCAAAAGAACTGGGGTGCGGGGCAAAGTCCTGCAAAATAAAAAAACTTTTAAGAAGCTTAAAAATTTTTAGTATGTAGTTAAATAACTATATTTTGTTATATAGGTTTTTGTTTTGTTCAACTTTTTCCCGCAGCAAAAAGTTTTCGCCCTTCGGGCACGCTTCGCAGGGGGCTAGTTCACACAAATAAAAAATATATTTTCAACTCATAAGCCTAAATAATCAAATGAATCACTCTTTGACAATTTTCTCCAACATTAGTATAATATATATATGAACAAGATTAATCTATTAAATGACTTTTTTATTAGGTATCTTTTAGCTTCTAAAGGTGATGAGGATATACTTGAAAATATAGTGAATGCTGTACTTACTAATATTGGTTTTGAGACGGTTCATAATTTAGAGATAATTAATCCTTATAATCTTAAAGATAATCAATATTTAAAAGAATCTATTTTAGATGTTAAAGCTAAAACTAATGATAATAAAAAAATCATAATAGAGTTTCAGCTCTTTGGAAATATAGATTTTTTAAAAAGAATTTATTACTATATATCAAAAAATATAGCCTTAGAATTAAAGACTAATGAGGCTTACAGAGATATAAGTCAAATAATTAGTATAAATTTTTTGGATTTTAATTTAAACTTTAATGATAGCGGAAAAGAGCATAGATGTTTTAAGCTCATAGATACAGATAATCATGATATAAGTTTAGATATGATTCAAATACATTTAATAGAGATAAAAAGATTTAAGAAAATATTAGAAACTTCAACTATTGAAGAAATAAAGAAAAATAAATTGCTTTCTTGGATAGAGTTTTTTACATCTAATGATTTAAATAAAATTATAGATAAGCTAAAGGAGGAAAACATTATTATGAGTAAAGTTATAGAAAAATATAAAATATTTACCTCTGATGAAGAGAGTATGCAAGTTTATAATGCTCGTGAGGCTTTTCTATATGGACAGGAAGTCATGTTAAAGAGAGAAAGAGAAGAAGGTATAAAAGAGGGTATAAAAGAGGGTATTGAAAAAGGTGTAGAAAAAGAAAAATATGCATTAGCTAAAAATATGAAAAGAGAAAATATAGATATTAATTTAATAAGCAAAATAACAGGTTTAAGCAAAGAAGAAATTGATAATTTATAATTCAATTATTTGCAAACGGATTTATTTATGGAAAATAATATTAAAAATGAAACTACTTTTGATAATTTCCTTTCGCTCGATATTAGAGTAGGTACAATCATAGAGGCAGAGGATTTTCCAAAGGCTAAAAGACCAGCATACAAATTAAAAATTGATTTTGGAGAATTGGGCATAAAGGTATCATCTGCTCAAATCACTAAACTATACAAAAAAGAAGATTTAATTGGAAGAAAAATTATTGCTGTTGTGAATTTCCCAAAAAAACAAATTGCTAACTTTTTTTCTGAATGTCTTGTTCTTGGTGCTGTAAAAGAAAATAATGAAGTTGTTTTGCTTAGCATTAATGAAGAAGCAGAAAATGGCACTCCTATAGGATAATTTTTTATGGTACTAAAATAACATATAACTATTCATTGATATTTTATTTATGCATAATTGACTTTATACTTTAGAAACATGATAATGTTTAATATATGTAGTTCTATTAATTGAAATTTGATTATAAATTGATTATAATATTATTATTATGGAGTAGGATTTATGTCAGATAAAAGTATAATATTATTATTTCATGGCGCAAATAATTATAAAGAAACAGATAAAATGTATTCTGATATAATAAAAAGATTTGAAAATGAGTTTAAAGATTTTTATATAACGGATGCTTATAGTTCAAGCGCTATAAGAAAAATGATGAAAGAAGCTTCTGATTTTCCAGCAGTTAAAGATAGATTAAATGAGCTAAAAGATAAGAATATAAAAGAAGTATATATTGCTCCTATAGTTTTACTGCAAAATAAAGACTATATGCGTATATTCCACACTACAGTACCTTTTAAAGAGGAATATTCTGTATTAAAATACGGTGAATCATTATTATCCATTCCAAGTGATTATGATAATATGGTATCTATAATAAAAGAAAAATTTAATGATTATAATAATTATACATATTTATTTGTAGGCCACGGAGGAAAGCATCATTCTAATTCTGCTTATGGAATGCTCGCTTATAAATTAAGTCTTCAAAATGACTCGTATTTGTCTATGACTTTCTCTGAAGGTATAAGCTTAGATGAAATAAAAGATAAACTTTTAAAATTAAATAAAAAAGTATTAATAATCCCAATATTAATATCAAAATCATTTCATTATAAGAATGATATATTAGATGGTATATTTAATGCTATAAAAGAATTAGGCATTGAAGCTGAAGTATTCGATAAAACTTTAGGAGAATGGGACTCTTTTATAAATTTATGTATAAATAAAACCAAGAAACTTATAAATAAAAATTAAAATATTAGTCTTATTTAAACATAATGTATACCTTTCCAATAAATAGGAGTATAAACTTCAGCTATATCAGGCAACTGTACATCTTTTAAAGCCCACTTTTTAAACTCTTCAAATCCTGTTCTATCAACTATATATCCTATATGTTCTTTTTCGCCAGGAGCAGTTAAATCTATATATTGTTTTACATATTCATAAGTATTTAATATGATTTTTACTATGCTATCCTCATCAACCCATTTTATAAAGTCTTCACCAAGTCTCGGATTTTTCTTGCCGGTTCTTCCCATTATTGTAAGTCTGTAATATTTTTTTTCGCTTCTCGTCCAAGCTCTCATAGGGCATTGAATAACACATTCACCGCAGCCTATGCACCCTTTATGGTTTCTTTCTATTTTATAATTAACCATACTAAGAACATCGGCAGATTTTCTTTTGCATGATTTTATGCAAGCTTTACAGCTTATGCATCTATCTTTTTCGTATTGGGGATGAGTCATTCCAATAATTCCAAAGTCATGCATTCTCACTTTAGCACAATCATTAGGACACCCTGTTAAAGCCACTTTAAAATGTAAGTCATTAGGAAATATTGCTTTCTCTATTTTCTGAGCAAATGCTGTAGTATCATAGCATGCAAAAGGGCAAACCCTATTTCCAATGCACGCAGATATATTTCTTGTTCCAGATGAAGTATAACCTTTTCCTTTTTCATCTTGATTAATATTAAGTCCTTCTATTATAGGCTGTAAAAGTTCATTAACTTTTGGCATATCTTCCATTTTTATATCAGGAATTTCTAACCCCTGACGTACAGTCATATGAATTGTGCCATTACCATAATTGTCTGCTATATGTTTTATAATATCCAAATATTTAACATTTAAATGCCCGCCGGGAACTCTTATTCTTGAAGCAGTTAATCCTCTTTTTTTAGTAATACGGAATGCATTTTTTTTAAGTTTTTTTACATTTATATCTAACATACAATAAACTCCTAATCTACTAAAGTTTTACCTTTAACATAATTAAACACAGGGCCATCTAAACAAATATAAACATCGTCTATCTTGCAATGCCCACATTTGCCTATACCGCAGCACATCTTCCTTTCGTAAGATACCCAAATATTCTTTTCTTTAAGTCCAATTTTTTCTAATTCCATTATAGAAAATTTCATCATGGCAGGAGGACCAACTACTATTGCTATAGTATTGTCAGTGATTTTTAATTCTGGTATATATTTTGTTACAAGTCCTATATTTTTATTATAACCATCAGGAGCAGCATCAACTGTTAATATAAGATTCATATTTTTTTCCCATCTTTCAATATCTTCTCTAAATAAAATATCATCAGGGCTTTTGAACCCTATAATAGTGGTCATATCTTTTCTTTCATTCTTATTAGCACTAAAATAATCTATTACACCTCTTACAGGAGAAACGCCCGTACCTCCTGCAATTATTATAATATCTTTGTCTTTATATAAATTAACATCAAATCCATTTCCATAAGGTCCTCTCATAAAAAGCTTGCTTCCAATGTACTTTTCAAATATTTCATTAGTAACTTTTCCTACTTTTCTTATGGTTAAATCAACGCTTCCTTTTTCTATGCCGCTTATTGATATAGGTGCTTCTCCAAACTTTGGAATTGATACTTCAAAAAATTGTCCTGGTTTTGATTCCCCGTTATATGACATTTTAAAAGTATATTCAATTTCTGTATGCTTTTTGATATCTAAAATCTCTGATAAAAAAGGCACATATTCATTGTTACTCATTTAGATACCTCCTTCATAGCATCTTCCAATTTATTGATGCAGTTAGAGTATGATATATATTCAGGACAAGCATCATCACATCTTCCGCATCCCACACACATAGTATATCCATTTCTTTTTTTATAATCAAAAACCTTATGCATAACCTTAAAACGCATACGCTCTCCATTTTTCTTCCTGTAAGCTCCTCCTCCAGCAACATCAGTATACTCATCTACCATACAAGAAGCATGCACCCTTCTTCTCTCCCCAACCTTTCCATTATCAGTATAAAAAATGTCTTGCATAGTAAAGCATGTACAAGTAGGGCATACAAAATTACATCTTCCGCAGTTAATACATCTTGTGTCATATTCATCCCACATCTTTGATTTATAAACATCTAAACTTAAATTTTTTGCTACTTCTACTTTAATATCATTCTCTCTTACATAATCTATCTCTATATCTGATTCTTTATACTCTTTAAATAAACTCCTAAACTCTTCACTCTTGCAATCTATTTCAAAATAATTATCTCTAACGTTTAGAGCAAAATCATATTCATCACATTTATTGCTATCCATACTCACACAAAAGCAATTATCAAAAGATTTTGAACAGCCTATTAGAGCGAATTTTATATTATCTCTCAAACGCTTATAATAATAATCTTCAAAACCATTTTTAAGATATATTTGATCTAATCTTTTTATAGCATGCAAATCACAGCTTCTTAAAAATATTAATGCTGTTTTTTCTCTTTCAATATTAGCCTCTTTTACTTCATCTTCTGTAAAATAAAATAATGTTTGAGTGATTGGCAAAATAGATTCTTTAAATGAATAATTAGATTTTTTATTAAATTCTATATCATCAATATTTGAAATATAATCATATCTTACTATATCCGTATCAGAAAATGTTCCTGTACCTTTAAAATTTTTAGGAGCATAAATCAAATAGTGCTTTTTTAGATTGTCAATCAGATTTTGAAAATCCGATTTATCTAATTTATATCCCATGCTGCAAACCTCCTTTTAATTATGTATTTATTATAGACATTATTAAAAATAAGTATGTGATATATATCACACTGCAATATTAAAATTTTATTAAGAAGTTATTTTATTAAATAAACTATATATCATAAAAGTAATTTCTTAACTTTTCTATATCTTTTATAAATATAAAATTGTCTTTGAATTCTATAAAACCTAATTCTGATAATTTTTTTATTTGTCTTGAAACTGTTTCTCGTCTTGAGCCTATTAATTCAGATATATATGTTATAGTTAATGGTACATTTATTTTTACTATGTTTTCACAGTATATGCCATTATCTTTTACTAATTTTAATAATTTTGAAGCTAATTTTTTTTCGCATTCTAAATTGTTTGTAGTGTTTTGAAGCTGTCTATATAGCCTTCTTATATTCAGAGACATTAAATCCAATATTGCTTTAGATAATGCAAAATCTTTTTCCATAGCTTTTATGAAAATATTTGATGGTATAAGCATAACAATAGAATATTCTAAAACCTCGCAGTTTATAGAAACTTTTATATCTTGTATGCTATGTTCATTTAATATTTGTCCTTCTCCAAATATAAAAATTATTTTCTTATCTCCGAAATTATTTAATTTATATAATGCTGATTTGCCTGACACTATTATATATATAGTATCAATTTTATCTTTATCCATGAATATATGTTCTTTTTCCTTGTATACTTTTAGATTGGAGAATTTTTTTATATATTCTATAGTTTGAGAATTAATATTTTGGAATATTTTTATTTTATTGAATGCTTCATCTAATGTAATCATAATTTCTTATTAAACAATATAATTATATAAAAAAAAGTCAATAAGTATTGATAAAAAAATAATAACTTGCTAAAATGAACAAAATTGTTTTTAGTAAGATGGAATTATATTTTTATTATGATGAGAAAAAAGATTATTGTAGGAAGCAGAAACAGCAAATTAGCATTGGTTCAAACAAATATAGTAATAGAAAAATTAAAAAAGATAGATAAATTTAAAGAAATAAATATAGAAATAAAAGAGATAACAACAAGCGGGGATAAGCATTTAATAGAAAACCCAAACAGTACAGAAAAATCTTTAAAGGGTGCTTTTACAAAAGAAATAGAAGAGGCTTTATTAGATAAAAAAATTGACTTTGCTGTGCATTCTATGAAGGATATGCCTATAATTAATACAAAGGGATTGGTATATGCTTCTGTGCCGGAGAGAGATGATGCAAGAGATGTATTAATTTCAAAGAATAATATTAAATTCAATGATTTGAAAAAAGGTTCTGTAATAGGAACTACATCTTTAAGGCGTTCAAGTTCTGTTATGATGCTTAGAGATGATTTAATTATAAAACCTATACGCGGGAATATTAATACAAGATTAAAAAAGCTTGAAACAGAAGATTATGATGCTTTAATATTGGCTGCTGCTGCTATGAAGAGATTAAATCTTGAGAGTATGATAACTGAATATTTTTCTATAGATGATATTCTTCCTGCACCGGGGCAGGGTGCATTATGTGTGCAGTGTCGAGAAAATGATTATGAGATGATAGAAGTGTTGAAATTGATAGAAGATAAAAATGTAAGAAGATTAGTTGATATTGAAAGAGAGTTTGCATGTCTTTTTGATAGCGGATGTAATTCCCCGGTGGGGGGCTATGCAGAAGTTAGTTATGATAATAATATTATACTTCATGGAAATTTCTTTTATAACAATAAAAACTATAGAGATAAGATTTCTATTAATGAATTAAAAGATAAAAATAATTTAGCTTTAGAACTTTATAAAAGAATAAGTAAAAAAATGAATATGTGAAAAATAGGTTATCTATAAATAATATATAAATAACCTATTTTTTCTATTTATTCTTTATTAGGGGTTAAATACATTTTTACAAAATTAAAAAATACTAAACACATAAAAGTAGATGATATTAGCAATTGAAAACCTGTAACATTTGTTGCCAAAACTCCTAAAGTTTTATAAGTTTCAATAGAAGTGAAAAATGCTCCTGCTCTGTATCCTGCTAAAGTACCTATAGCCATAGGGAATGTTAAAGCTCCAAATAATGGAGTAAATCCGTTTTCAAAAAATTTAAATATATTAAATAATATATATATAAATGTTAATAATACACAAATATATAATATTAGTGCTACAGTAGGATTAAAATACATTTTTAGGCTTTCTACATTATTGAAGTTTAAATAACTTACAAGACATAAAGAACAAGGAGCTAACAATACTGTTTTTGTTTGAACAAAGTTAGCAGGTATAGGTTTTGTGATTATTCTTGGTATTAAAAATATTAATATAAGAACATAAACGCCTATTCCATAAAAAGTTATTCCCATAGCAAGTTGAGGAGGAAGCATATTTATTCCAGCAACTGTAGAAACTAAAAGTCCGTTATAAGTAACAAAATATGAAGGGAGTAAAAAATCTACTTTAAAATTCATAATTATATGGTATATAGTGTAGCATAATATCATAGCCATATGCACAAATACACCTGTTAAAAATATAGCTTTTCCTAAAGCAGTGTTATACCCAGCAATATAAGTACCAAATAGCATAGTGTTCATCGTTATTGTGGTATACATAGCTGCCAAAACTCCGCTTTTATATTCTTCTTGTACTTTAGGAAAAAAGAATATAACTTTCAATATGCCTAATATAGCTGCAAATCCAGCTAAACACATGCATAAATGTCTTACCCAACTGAAACCTAATAGATTATAGACATTTGATAATGTAGCTAATCCTACGCAGGTTCCAACAAAACCAATAGGTAATCCTTTTAATTTAGTCATACTTAAAACTCCTTTTATTGTTAAATTATTATAAGATTTTGTGTTATAAAATCTATTATTGAAGAAATATTATTAATATCAAAAACAGGGACTTCGCTTTTATAATTAATATCATTTGTAATTAAGGCTTTTAAAGAAGAGATTTCACATAAAGGTTTATTAGTTACATCTGTTCTAAACACTTCAATTTTTGGTATATTATCAAGATGTTTAAAACCCTCTAATATAATTATGTCATACTCATTTAAGCTTTTTATAAACTTTATTAAATCATCTTTTTCATCTTCACTTTTTATATAGTCTTTTACAAGCATATATTTTAATGGGGAATATATTAAAGTAGCAGAAGCTCCATTATTTTTAAAATCATAAGTATCTTTTCCATCTGTATCAAAAGAATGGTCATGAGATGTATGTTTTATCACAGCAACACTTTTACCCATATTAACAAACTCTTTTATTAATTTGCATATTAGAGTTGTTTTCCCAGAGTTTCTTTTGCCACAAACGGCAAAATATTGAGGTATAGTTTTTTGAAATAATAAATAATCATCTGAAGTATTTATATTGTGTAATTTAAAAATTGTATATTTTAAATCTATATATTTAACTTTAATTTTTTCTATTAATTTTTTTATTCTATACTCTTTATTTTGTATATTTTTATTTACAGCATTAATTATATTTTTTGAATATATACCGCATAAAAAATAAGCCTTGTTATTATAAACAGGTATAAAAGCATCATGATATTCATCTACCATACTTTGCATATAGTAAAGAAAATCTCTGCTAATATTAGGGGTATCACAGCTTAAAAATTGTATATAATCAGTATTAATATTAACAAATGCACTATGAATACCTCCTAAAGCACCTATGTTTTTATTAATATCTTCTATTGTATATATTTTTTTATTATATTTTTCTTTATAATCAGAAATCAAGGAATTATATTTATCAGAATTATTCACAGATAAATATAATTCTTGATTACTGCATTCTGAAATAATATGTTCTAAAAACGTGCTGTTGTTATCATACTTAAGCAAGGCTTTATCTTTAAAATCAAATCTTTTGCTATTTCCACCGCATAAAACAACAGCAGCTATATTTTCATTAAAAAGCAAATTTAAAGTTTTCATCTATATTAAAAAAGTCTGAATAATCTATATTAAATAATGGTTTTTTTACTTTACTTACATCAATATTTTCTTTTATTAATTGAGTAAGTATTCCAGCATAACGCAAATCACCTTGAAGCAAAGCACCATATATTTTACCGTTTTTATGAACTATCTTTCTGTAATTTCCTTTTTTATCATCAAATATCTCTACCGAATATGAATCATCAGGAGGTATAACATTTCCTATAGACATTGAAGGAATATTAAAGAAATTCATTGTAGACTTAAAATTAAATAGAGTATCTATATCAATATTATTTCCTGTCATATTATTAGCAGCTATTATTGCCTGTTTAACAGCAGCAGACCATATAGCAGTAGTTGCAGTAATATCTCCGGCAGCATATATATCATCAATATTTGTTTTACCAAATTTATCTATAACAACTCCTCCCATTTTATTTAACTCTATTTTGCTGTCTTTTAAATAATCAGTATTAGGAGTAACTCCCATAGCAACAACTATAAAATCAGCATCAATCTTTCTTCCATCTTCAAGCTCAACAAATTTAGGATTTTTATTACTATCAATATCTATTCTTTTTACTTTAACACTATAATACTGAGAAACATTATTTTCTTTTAATTTATCCTGATAAACATTAGCAGAATACTCATCTAATTGTTTGCTTATAATGAAAGGAGCTATATCAATAACAGAAAGCTTTTCTAATCTATAAGGCAAAAGCCCGCTTACAACATCAACACCAATAAGCCCCGCACCAATAACTACAGCATTTTTATATTTTTTAGCTAATTCCATTATTTTTTTACAATCATCAAGAGTTCTAACTCCCACAACATTATTAGCCTCTCTTAAATTTTCAATAGGAGGTATAGCACTTGAGCCTCCTGTAGCTAAAAGAAGTTTATCATAACTCTCTTCATTTCCATTTGAAAGCTTTACAGTTTTTTTATCTGTGTCTATAGATATAGCTTTAGTATTGCTAATCCATTTTACATTATACTTATTAAAAAAATCTTCAGGCATAAAATTAAGAGATTCTTCTGTTCTTTTTCCGCTTATATAATAATGAAGCATGCATCTTGAATATATTTTATCATCTATAGATACTAAAGTGATATCAGCATCTTTATCTAACATTCTAAGTTCTCTCGCCCCATTTAATCCTGAAGCAGAAGCACCTAATACAAGATATTTCATATTATTTTACCTCCTCTAAAGTAATAGCTTTCATAGGACATTTTTTTACGCATTGAGAGCCTTCTTCATAATGCTCACACATATCGCATTTTAATATTTGTTTTTTTGTTAAGCTATCTTCTTTTAATACTCCATAAGGACAAGCCATTATGCACATATAACAGCTTGCACACTGTTCTTTATCATAAGTTACATATCCTGTTTTTGGGTCTTTTTTCATAGCCCCAGACATGCAGGTATATACGCATTCTGGTAAATCGCAGTTTCTGCAAAATATAGGGGAGTTTTTATAATTACTGCTTATAACAACTCTGTTTCTTGGCTCTTCTCCGTCATGTGCAACTATACATGCACTTACGCAAGTTAAGCAGCCTATGCATTTATTTCTATCTATTGCTATTCTTTTTATAGGTTTCATATTTACTCCTTTTTTATTTTTATATAGCCTTTTTTATATTAACAGGTGTTGATTTATATGAAGGCTCTTTTGAATAAGTATCATATACACTAGGAGTTAGGGCATTAGTTTCTATATAGTGTATAGGAGCATATAATTGATTATCAGAAAGAGAATCTGTGATAAAAGCAATAAATTTTCTTGTCTGACCATTTATAGATTCCACTTCAACGGCATCAAAATTATTGATTCCTTTATTTTTTGCCATAGCTTCACTTATGTAAATATAAGCATTCTTCACAGATACATCATTAACAACATCTAATTCTCTTGTTCTTGTTTGAGTATGCCATTGACCTACAGTTCCTCTTCCTGTATTTAATATATAAGGATATTTTTCGCTGCATTGAACAGGGTTTTCTATAGGCATTTCAAACATAAACTTAGCTTTTTTAGTTGGAGTATAATATTGATTGTTTTCAAAAAGTCTTCTTTCATTATCAGTGAGAGGTGCACTTCCTTCAGGATAAGGCCATTGTATGCCAGGTGAATCATTTAAAGCATCATAGTCAACACCTGTAATATCACAAGGCATACCCTTACTGCATTTTTTCATTAATTCAAAAGCATCTTTAGGAGTTTCCCAGCCTTTTAATAAATCACCCATTCCTAAAGCTTCACCCATTTTGTAAAATACTTCATAATCTGTTAATTTGCCGTTTTTTTCTGTGAGTACAGGGCGTAATTTTGATAATCTTCTTTCTGTATTAATTATTACACCTTCTTTATAAAGTCCTGAAGTAACAGGGAAATAAACATCGCAAAGCTTAGAGCTGTCTGTATCATCATAAATATCTTGTACTATGAATAATTCTAAATTTTCAATAGCTTTTTTGAAAGTTTCATTATTAGTCCAAGAATGTCTAGGATTAGTACAGCATATCCAAAGTGCTTTAATTTCTCCAGCGATAGCTTTTTCTATAATTGCATTATATGTAATAGTAGGGGCATTTGGAAGCCATTTTTCTTCTATGCCTAATGCTTTTGATACAGCTTCTCTTCTTTTAGGGTTATCGAAATCTCCGCCTCCGTATAATCCTGCAGTATTACTGAAGGCTCTTGAGCCCATAGCGTTGCATTGTCCTGTTATAGAATTAGCACCTGTTCCAGGTCTTCCTATATTTCCTGTCATAAGTGCCAAGTTAATTATTGACTGAGCAGTGCGTACTGCCTGATAACCTTGATTAACTCCCATAGTCCACCAGAATGAAACATTTTTTCCTTCATGTATCATAGTAGCTATTTCCATAACTTGTTCTTCTGATAAGCCTGTGTTTTCTTTTGCTTTGCTTAATGGAAAGTTTTTTACATGTTCTTTGTAAGCTTCAAAGTTTTCTGTATAATTTTCTATATATTCTTTATTAATCCAATCTTTTTCAATTAAAACATTAGCCAAAGTATAGAATAAATAAATATCTGTTTTACTTTTTAATCCGTACCAATAATCTGCTTCTTTAGCAGTTTCTGATTTTCTAGGGTCTATTACTATAACTTTTTTATTAGGAATTTTATTTAACCTTATTCTGTCCCATATAATAGGGTGTGCCACTATAGGGTTAGCACCAATTAAAAATATAGTGTCTGATAATTCAAAGTCATTTAAAGTATATGGAGGAGCATCAAAACCAAAACTTTGTTTATGAGCAACAACAGAAGTAGCCATGCATAATCTTGTATTTCCGTCTAAATTTCCGCCCAAAAAATTTCTAACAACATGTCCAAATATAGCCATACCCTCTGTTTCTAATTGACCTGTACTTATTCCAGCTATAGCCTGAGGTCCGTATTTTTCTTTTATTTCTTTTAATTTGGAAGCAGTATAATTAAAAGCCTCTTCCCAAGAAACATGCTTAACATTACCTTGTTTGTCTTTAATTCTTGGCTTAGAGTCAGGGCTATTCATAAGACCTTGCTTATTTAAATTAAGTCCTTTAATACAAGAGAACCCTTTATTAACAGGATAGTTTTTAGATGGTATAACTTTTGTGATTGTTTTACCATCTGATGTAACATCAAAATTGCATGCTAATGAGCAGTAATTACATGTTGTTTGCATAGTATTCATATTTTTTTATACTCCTTCATTTAATTATTTTTTATATAAACTTTATATTAACTTTCTCTAAAGCTTTAATTTCATTAACCCCAACATCTATTTTTACAAGTGCTTTTATATTTGAAGGCAAATAGAAAGAGCCTTTATAATCAATTAGTTTAACAAGCGTTGCATCTTCATTAAAAACAAACTCAGCAGGCAAATATTCTTCAGTATCGCTTTTTTTCCTTTTGTATTCTTCAAGTAAAGGCAATTTAAAAAATTGATTATTATATTTACAGCCCATAGAATTATATATATAAGGTTTAACGAAGTTTTCAAAAGCAACTAATACAGCAAAAGGATTGCCAGGAAGTCCGAATATCGCTTTATTATCTTTTTTGCCAAAATAGAATGGTTTTCCAGGTTTTATTTTTACTCCATGACAAAGTTCTTTTATATTAAGTGCATTAAAAACTTCTTTTGTAAAGTCCATATCTCCAAATGATATGCCGCCGCTAACTATTATAATATCATTTTCATCTAATGCTTTATATACAACATTATAAAGACTATCATAATCATCTTTTACTATGCCATAGAATTGGCATTCTATATTCATTGCTTTTAATTTATTTTTTATTAAAAAGCTGTTTGAATCGTATATCTTTCCTTCTTCAAGTTCTTTTGTAATATCTGTAAGTTCATTTCCTGTACTTATAAAAGCAATTTTAGGATTTTTTACTACCTCAATTTCTGAGTATCCGTTAGATGCTAATTTTGATATGTCTTCAGCTTCTAATATTTTTACATTTAATAATAAATCACCTTTTTTATATCCGCTTCCTTTATATATGATGTTATCAGACTTTTCATCTTCTTTTATATAAACATATTTTTTTTCATTTTCATCAATAATTTCTGCAGCTTCAAATTTAGATATTTTATTTATATTGTTTGGAACAACCGCACCTGTCATTATTTTTATGCAGCAATTTTCAGGAATGTTTATGTTTTTGCTTGAATTTCCTGCTATGATACTTTCTTTAAGCAGCAAAAATTTTTTATTACCATTATTAAAATATCCGTACCCATCCATTGCAGATTTATTAAAAGGAGGGTCATCTATTTTGTAATAAAGTTCTTTTTTAAGTACTCTTTTATATGCATCTTTTATATTTATAACTTCGCTTTGTAAAGATATACTATTATTAAATATAATATTATAAACTTCATTTACTAATAATTTATGCATACAATATACCTATATAACCCTTTATTATAGAATATCATGTATGCTTATAAATGCCGTGATTTAAATCACAAATTATAATAAATTTATTATATGTTTTTATCTAAATATTTTTTGATTTTCTCTTTTAATTCTAAAGCTTTTTTGGGATTACCATCTGCTGATATTGCTATAGAATATTCTTCATTTTCTATGCTTGTGCAAAAACGTATATTCATATTTTCTTTGGAAGAAACATTATTAACTAATATATTTTCTTTAATGCATAAATTAGATATTTCATTATTTATTTTCTCATCATCAGTAGCTGCAATAACTAAAAAATATTTTTTTAATGTTTCTCTATCTATTTCAAATTTATTATTTATTATTTTTATTTTTTTATTATCTGCTAATTTTTTTATATCATCTAATATTTTATCAGAAATAACTGTAACATCTTTACATTCATATTTTATAAGCTTATTAATTTTTCTTAAAGCAATATTCCCTCCGCCTATGATGAGGCACTCTTTATTTTTTATATCTAAAAATACTGGGAAAAACATTTTATTATAGCTCTTTTAAATATTTGCTTAAATCCTTTGCATGATAAGTTATGATTATATCAGCACCCGCTCTTTTTAATGCATACATATTTTCTAAAACAGCTCTTTTCTCATCTATAAATCCAAGCTTTGATGCTGCCTTAATCATAGAATATTCTCCGCTTACATTATAGGCTGCTATTGGAATATTGAAATTATTTGATACATCTTTTATAACATCTAAATAAGACAAAGCAGGTTTTATTATAAAAATATCTGCTCCTTCATCTATATCATTTTCTATCTTTTTTATGTATTCTTTGCTGTTTCTAAAATCCATTTGATAACTTTTTCTATCTCCGAAACTTGGGGCAGAATCAGCAGCCATTCTAAAAGGTGAATAATAGCAAGAAGCATATTTTACACTATAAGACATTATAGGAGTATTATAATATCTATTTTTATCTAAAATATTTCTAATAGCATAAACATGACCGTCCATGCAATCTGAAGGAGCTACTATATCGCTTCCAGCTTGAACATGTGATAATGCTATTTTTGATATATATTCAAGTGTAGAATCATTATCAACATTATTTTCGCATAATATTCCGCAATGTCCATGTGAAGTATATTCGCACATACATACATCTGTTACAACTAAAAGATTAGGAAAATTTGATTTTATATATTTTACAGCATTTTGTATTATTCCATTTTCATCAAAAGAAGAGCTTCCTATTTCATCTTTATTTTTAGGTATTCCAAATAATAATACACCTCTTATACCTAAACTAACTATATCTTCTAACTCTTCTTTTAATTTGTCTATAGAAAGTCTAAACTGATTAGGCATAGCTTCTATTTCTTTTTTTACATTATTTCCTTCTTCTATGAATATTGGATATAAAAAATCGTTCATAGTTAAATTTACATTGGATATTAAATCTCTTATAATAGCATTATTTCTTGTTCTTCTGGTTCTTTTAAACATGTTTTTTTATTAATCTCCTAATAATTATTTATCTTCCAATAAAGATTTTATAACACCTTCAGTATAAAATTCTTCAGCTTCTAAATATACACTTAAATTATTATCTCTTATTTTTTTGCTTGTTACAGGTCCTATAGATGCTATTTTTTTATTTTTAATTAAAGATACGTTATAATTAATTGATTCCAAAAATGATTCAACTGTAGATGGGCTAAAAAATATTATATAATCTATCATATTAATATTTTCTATCATTACTTTCTCTTCATATTTTATTTTTTTAGTATTATATAATTCTAATTTTGTGAAGTTTCTATTATATTTGCTGCTTATTTCATCTGCATTTATAGGAGATATATTTGATGTGATTATTAATATATTATCATTTTCTTTAGTATGGTTTAGAGATTCTTTTATTAATTCATTAACTAAAAATTTATTAGGGTAAAAGTCTGCTTTAATTTTATATTTTTCTAAAGCATTTAAAGTTGCTTTTCCTACAACGCCTATTTTTATATTATTTAATATTCTCAAATCATCTATTTTTTCAATAAATGCATTAGCTCCATTTGATGAACATAATAATATAGCTTTATATTTATTTAAATCATTTATTTGTTTATTATTATATTCTATATCTATCATAGGCAGCAGATAACATTGTGCTCCTAAGCTTATTAATCTATTGTATAAAATATTGCCTCTTTTTTTATCTCTTGTTATTAAAATAGACTTTCCGCTTAAAGGCATTTTATCATACCAAGAAAATTTATTTTGAAATTGAACCACTTCCCCAACAATAATAGCAGCGGGGGACTTTATGTTTTTTTCTTTAGATAAACTAACAATATTTTCTAAAGTGCCTACTATTACTCTTTGATTTGGACGGCATGCATTTTCTACTATTGAAGCTTGAGAAGATTTTGATTTGCCGTTTTCTAAAAGTCCATTAACTATCTTTTCAAGGTTTGCTATTCCCATCAAAAATACTAAAGTCCCTTCCAATTTTGAGATTATAGTAAAATCTAAATGATTATATTCACCCATAGCATGGGCTGTAAATACATGAAAACTTCTTGATATATTTCTATAAGTTAAAGGAATGCCTGCATATTCGCATGAGGCTATTGATGAACTTATGCCTGGCACTATTTCAAATTTAATGTTGTTGTCATATAAGAAATCTAATTCCTCTCCGCCTCTTCCAAATACTAAAGGGTCTCCGCCTTTGAGTCTTACAACTGTTTTATTTTGCAAGGCATATTTTAGAATTGTTTTATGTATAGTATTTTGAAGTTCAGGATTTCCGTGCTCCTTTCCTAAATATACTAACTCTGCTTTTTCATTGCAAAATTGAAGTATACTATTATCAACAAGCCTATCATATATAACACAATCGCATATAGATAAAACTTCTTTTGCTTTTAATGTTAAAAGCTCATAAGAACCGCAGCCGCCTCCAACAATATATACTTTGCCAGACATTTTTATAACCTTTACTTAATTATAGAATTCGAAAAAATACTATAATAAAAATATTGTTTTGTCAAACAGATGATGTTTTTATAATTGATTAAATGATAATATAATATATTATTAAATTGTGAAATATTATAATGTATATTTTTTAATAAGGAGGACTTTTTATGAAAAAACTTTTTATTATAATATTTATGATTTTTGCTGTATCTTATATTAATGAAAATTATGCTCAAAATAGCACTAAAAAAGTTAATATAAGTTTCGATTATACAAAAAGAGAGGGTTATTCAAGTAATCAAATAGCTGTTTGGGCTGAGGATAGTAACGGCAATTATATAGCCACAATATATATTACAGATTTTACAGGAAGAAGAGAAGGCTGGACATACAGAAAACAATCTCTAAATAATTGGCAAAAAAAAGCTAATGCTCAAAGTATTGATAAAAAAATAATTGATGCTGTATCAAAACCTACACCGAAACAAGGAAAAGTTAATATAGTTTGGGATTGCAAAGATAATCAAGGCAATATAGTAAAAGACGGTACTTACAAAATAGTTGTTGAAGCTACTATATATCAAGATAATAATGTGCTTTATACTTCTGTTATAAATATAGGAAATCAGGCTAATTCACAAAAAGCATCAGCTAAATATTCAAAGCCTGAAGCTCAAAAAATAGATATAATAAAAAATGTAAATGTAAGTTTTATGCCTTAATGCATTTATTATTTTATATTGACATATACATTCCTATAGTATAGGATAAAATCCTTATAATCTTTATGAGGTAAAATATGTTAAAAAATAAAAATATTTTTAGGATAATTATATCTTTTATTTTATTAATCACAACTTCTTTCTTTTTGTACTCAGAGGAATATGATACTAATTACTATAAAAATCTTTTTGATAAAATGTTTGCAAATGAAGATGAATTAAAAGAAATGGCAAAAGACCCTCAAGGATATATAGAAAACTTTCTTAAAAAGGAAGCAGAAAAAGCATTAAAAGAGAAAATAGAACTTTATAAAAAATATAATGTTATAGAAATAAATACTTTAGAATATGAATATCAAAATACTGCAGAAGGTTTTGGTGATTTAGAAGCTGTTAAGAAGTTTATACAGAAATATGATATAAATGGAGTATATGACGGCTACACTTTGCTTTATACTTATTCAAAATATAATAGCAAAACAGATATAGTAGAGTTCTTGCTTAAAAATAATGCTGATGTTTATAAAAAATCTATTAATGGTAAAACAGCCCTTTACAGTGCTGTATATGATTATTCTTATGATGTTGTTGAAATTATTTTGAAACATTATAAAAACAATGATGATATAAACGATGAGTTTTTGTTGGCAGTTAATCAAGAAAATGAACCTATGTTAAAAAGGCTATTAAAAAAGAAATTTTTATTCTTTGGAAATAAATTCAAAATGAATTTAGACAAAGGGCTTGAAATAGCACTTGATAAAGGTAATGAAGATATAGCAGCTACATTGGTTTTAAACGGAGCTAAAACTGATAATTTTTTATATTATTTGAAATTGGTATTTGGTAAATATTTAATTCTTATAGTTATTATAATTATTTTATTTTCTTCTCTTATTTATGTATATAAAAGAAGATATATTCCTAGTATTTATCAAGAGAGCTCAATATTTATAACTTTTAAAGACAAAGCAAATAATATATATATTTACTGTTATGCTTATTATGGCGGAGTAGTATCTGTAATGCGTGGTTTTTTTGGAAATATATTTATAAATAATGATAAGCTAAAAGGATATTATAATATAGTCAGTAATTTTATGGATAATTATATTGTTATTTATGATTCTAATGATAATAAAAAAAATGATAAAGAATATTTTAGCTGGTATGATTTTCTTATAGAAAGAAATGAAAAAGCTATCATAAAATTTGATTGTTCTCTTAATGATTTTTTTAATAGTGATAAAACGGAAATTAACTATATTATGGAAATATCTGATTCTAAAATTATAAACGGAGTTTTTGAAGTAAATACAAATCCTGATATTAATATAGAATATTTTAAATTAATATTTAGTAAGTCTGCAAAACATAATCGTTTTATGGATATTCTTAATTATTTATTTGATTTCTATCATTTCAATATAAAAAACAATGATAAAATTAATTCATATATAAACGGAGATAATAAATCGTATTCTGAGAAAAAAAATGAGTTGAAGGTAAATATCGAAAAGATTTTAAAGAAACATGAGAGTATGTCATTTAATGATATCAAAACTAAATACTATGATAAACTAAAAGATTTTTATAATGCTGATAATATAGTTTATTTTGATGATAAAACAATATGCGTATACAAGAGATTTGCTAAGATAGAAGCTAATAATAATCTCATAGTAAATAATATATCGCTCATAATTGATTTAGAGAATGAGAAATTAATAACGCCTTATTTTAAAAATTTTGTTAATAATGCTGATGAGATATTAAAAAGATATGATAGTAATTTTTATAAGAATATAGATAATTTGATTTTTCTTATAACAGAAGCAGGTATTATATTGATGAGAGAAAGCGGAGAGAAAAAACTATTTATTGCTTTAGATGATATAAAGAATTATATAAATAAAGAGCATTATTTATATTATTTATTTAATCAATAAATTATTATTGACATAGTAAAAATATTTTTATAATAAAATAATATATGGAGGTTATATGATGAAAAATATTTTAAAATTTTTATTCTTTTTATTAATTTCAAGTTTTTTAGTAACAAATATTGCATGCTCTCAAAAAACAGAAAAAAACACAAATATACCTGAAGAGCTATACGGTCAATATTTTATGTCAGCTGATGAAACATATATGAAATCGCTTCTTATAATTGTAGGTTATAATGGTATAGAAATTAACTATCCTAATGATGAATCTACAATAGAAGTTGTAAAAAAGTGCGTAGATGTTGTTATGGAAAGCGACAGAGCTATAAAAGGAAATATAGCAAATAATAAATTATCTAAAGTATCAGAGAATCATTATAAAACTATATCCAAAAATGATGCCTACATAGAGTTTAAATTTAGTAATGAAGGACTTGAAATGTCTGTTTATGAAGGAACACAGCAAGTTTCATCAATTAATTTGCGTAAATTAAAAAAATTATATTGAAGAATATATTAAAAAATTGTAATTAGATACAATAAAGTGAATAAAAATATTTTTACATTTTTATTCACTTTCTTAGTTACAGCTTTTTGTTTTTAGCAATAAGGTTTATTAACAACTATAAAACATAAACATTAAAACAAAAAATAATTTTTTAAGCTATAAACTCGCTGCTCATTTATAGCTTAAAACAATAGGAGTTTTTATAATGGAAAATATATTTGAGTTTCTATTAAATCAAGATGATAATACTAAGTTTATTGTAGGTTTAGTTTTTATTATTATTTTTTATATTATTTTTATGTATATAAAGAAGCGTTCAAAGGAATGGTATTCTCAAAATAAAATAATAGTAGATGGAAAAGATTTTTTTATGCTTAAAGATAAAGTAAATAATATATATATTTATTGCTATATATATAAAGATAAAGCCTATGCAAAATGGTTTAACGATCACCATTCTAAAATGGAGGATATACTATCATTAAACAACAATTGGGCAGAAGATGAACGAAAAAGACAATTTGACGGTTTTGCAAATGAATATTTTGACAGTTTCCCAAGTCAAATATTTATAAATAACGGTGATGAATTAATTATTCGTGAAACTAGTAAATTATACGTAGATGAAATGGCGGTTTACCATGATTATGACAAAAAATATTTTAAGGATTTATATTACAGACAATACAAAATAGAAACCCCTTTTCAATATTATGAATTTAATCCAAATGATAAACCTAAATTTGAGGGCTGGTATTCAAAAAAAGAAGTAAGAGACAAATTAGCAAGTATAACATTTAAAAAAGATTTAGATTATGAAAAAGCATCTGAAATTGAATATACTATGAATATTGAAAATAAAATAATAGAAGGAGTTTTTGAAGTTATTAGAAAACCTGAAATAGAAATAAAGCAATTTTATATTCCAATTGAACAGATGAGCTTTCCTGATAAATTATCTTACAAATATGAAGGTTTGGGAGTTGATGAAACAAAGAAAATGCTTACTAATTATTTATTTAATTTCAATTATCCTTTTATTAGAGGAAAAGAAAAAATAAATATGGCTATCAGCGGAGCTTATAATTTTGATGAAAGATTCAAACAAGAAAAAGGAAAAGAGCTTGAAGAGAAATTGAACCATAAAAATGCTCTTTTTGATATATTCTGTCCTTTAGATTATATTGGTCTTATATATTATAGGAAATTTAAAGACTTTAGATGCCTTGATATATCATACTATGATGATGAAGTAATATGCGTATACAAAAGAACTGTAGAAACAAATGCAGAAACTAAAAAAGCTATTGTAAAGAATCATTCTCTTATATTTGAATTAGATAGTGAAAAAAGTATAAGTTCCTATTTAAAAGATTTAGTTGTTGATAGTAAAGAGTTATTGTCTAATTATAAACTTACTGAAAATTTTTATAATAATATGGATAAGTTAATATTTCTTTTAACAGATACAGGAATTATAGTAATGCCTGAATATTCTGATTTAGCTATTAATGACTCTGCAGATGAATATGAAGAAATTGCAGAAAGAATATTTATTTCATCAAATGATTTAAAAAATTATTTAAATGAAAGTCATTATTTATTTAATTTTTTTAATGGGAAATAATTGATTTAATGATTAATTTTTACATATTGGATTTTGTAAAAAATAATAATTTGTTATTAATAATATTAAGATTTTAAGGATATATTTTGATTAAATTTAATAATTTATATTATAGGTAAAACAAAATGAGTATTATTTAGCACTAATTTCATACTTGCACTTTTTGCAACTTTGACGAAGTCCACAAAGCGTGTGCAGCGGGAAAAAGTTGAGAAAATATAAAAATTGACAAACTTAAAAATTTTTAATATATATTAAGCAGTTTATTGTTATGAGCATAAGAACTAAAACAAGTGAGCTTAAGTCGCCAAGCAGGTTATTATAGACTGACCAATGGCAAGAATAACAACAATAAGGATAACACAACAATGAAAAATTTAATAACTAAATTTATGGATAAGGATATAATAATTTTGTTAGCAGTAGTGATTTTAGTAGCTGCTGTGATAATAATTATTAATATACCGAAAAATAATGCTAAGAAAAACCCTGTAAGATTTTATAAGAATAATTTTTTTATGCTTAAAGATAAAGTAAACAATATATATGTTTATGTTTATGAGCATAGAACAAATGATAATTATAATGATTTATATTTATCTAAAAATGATGTTTTTCCATATATAGGAAGAATATATATAAATAATGATAATGGTTTTATTATAAATGATGTTTATTTTTCACCTGAAAGAATATCTGTTAAAAAATATTATGATAAAGCAATTTTGACTGCTAAGCATTCATCAGATAGTAAGAGAAATTATAGATATGAGCCAGAAACTTTTGCTGAAATCAAATTCAAAACAAAATTGGATGATATATCAAAATCACAAATTGAATATGTTATTGAGTTTAAGCCTTATGACAGTATTGTTGACTATGTTGGTGATAATATTAAAAAAAGTTTAAGAGAGCCTGTAAAAATAGAAGGTGTTTTTGAAATTATAAGGAAAGATGAAGCAGAAATAATAAGGATGCATAATGTAGAAATATTTAATTTAATTAATTACAAAGGTATTTTATTCAGTTCTGAGAGAATATTCTCTCAGAATGTATTCAATTTTGATTATCTTTTCATCAATGGAAAAGAAAAAATAAATTCTTCTATTAATGGAGTTAGAGAGTTTTCAGATGAGTTTTTGAAAAATAAAATAGAAGAAAATAAAGACATGGTTGCACTTTATGTAAAAGAATCTCAAAAAAGACATTGGAAATCATTGATTGATGATAGCATATTAAATTATATTGATAATTATGCTGATTATTATAATGAACTTAAAGAGTTTAAAAGCTTTAATATATTATACTATGATGATAAAACAATATCTTTATATAAAAGAGCTTCAAAGATGGAAGATTTGCAGCTTGATGAAATAGATAATATGTTTATAACATTTGAGTTAGGAAGTCAGAAATTAATAAGCCCTTATCTTAAAGATTTAGTAAATGAGCCTGAAGCATTATTAAAAAAATACAATGCCCCTAGCGATTTTTATTCTAATATAGATAATTTAGTTTTCGGAGTAACAGATTCATTTATTATAATAATGAAAGAAAAAGGCTATGGAAAAATATTTATTAATAATAAGAATATAAAAGAGTATGTAAATAAAGAACATTATTTGGCTTATTTGTTTAATTGATTGCTATAAAAAATATTATATAAAAAAATTCTGTTGTAAGTTATTTTAAAATGAATTATTATAATCAAATGAAGATAAAAAAGATTGCTATAATGCATCCTACTTTTGGATATAATGGCGGGGCAGAAAATGTTATACTTGCTACAGTTAAGCATTTTTATGAGAAGTATGATATTGAATGTACTATTTATACTTACAAGTTAAGAGAAAATGTTCCAAGCTATATTAAACAAATAAAAACGGATATAACTTTAAATCCATTTATTTTTAGAAAAACTGCGAAATTTTTGGCTTATCAATTAAAAGATTATGATGCAATATTAATTCATAATTTTCCAGCTACTATATTTTTTGGTTTAGCTTATAAATATGCTAAAAAAAAATCTATAAAGTTCCCAAAGAGTTTTTGGTATTGTCATGAACCGAGTGTGAGACTTTATGGCGAAGATGATGAAAGCTATAAAATCAAACAAAAAACTTTAGATTTTATTGCTCGTTATACTATGAAATTAGATAGGTTAGGGGTTGGATTTATAGATTATATAATGGCTAATAGTGAGAGAACTTCAAATTCTGTAAGACGTGTTTATGGTAGAGATAGCAAAGTTATATATCCTTGCGTGACTGGTTTTGATGATATTATGAATATAAAAGATGCAGAGCATTTTTTTTATGTGGGGAGATTAGAAAAAGTTAAGAATATAGAAAATGCTATTATTGCCTTTAAGAGTTTTTTAGAGAGAATTGATAATAAAGATTTAAAGTTTATAATAGCTGGAAAGGGTAGGTATGAAGATAAATTGAAAAAATTAGTTTACACTATTGGAATGGAAAATAATATTATATTTGCTGGTTTTATTAGTGATGAAGAGAAGAAGGCTTTACTTAACAAAAGCTACTGTCTTGTTATGCCAGCTATAAATGAACCTTTTGGACTTACAGTTATAGAGGCTCTTTACTGTTCTTGTATTTCTATTATTTCAAAACATTCTGGTGTTTATGAGGTTGCTAAAGATTGCAGTATAGCTTGTGATATGAGCAGTGTTAATGATACAGCTAATTCTATGTATGAAGTATATATTAATAATGACAGCATAAAAAGAAAATTACTGTCTAATAATATTTTATCAATATTCAGAGTGGAAAATTATTGTTCAAGCGTTTTAGAGTATATTGAAAACAACTTGTAATATTTTTTTATATATATTATTATAGTTAGAAGTAATTACTTTTATGATATAGTAATAATTAACTATAAAAAAATCATGATTGGGGGATTTATGAAAGAATATAATTCTATAGCTAGTGCATTTTTTGAAACAGTAAAGGAAATGCCTCAAAGTCCTGCTTATAGATATAGAAACAATAATGGTGAAAAAGTAACTATAGTATATAAAAAATTATATGAAAAAGTAAATGCTATTGCTAAGGCTTTTGATGCAAAGGGGTTAGCAGGAAAAAATGTTGCAATATTTTCAGAGAATCGTATAGAGTGGTTTATATGTGATATGGCACTTTTGGCTATAGGCTCAGCAGATGTTCCTAGGGGGAATGATTCTACATCTGAAGAATTAAATTACATAATAGATCATAGTGATTCATTGGCTGTAATAGTAGAAAATCAGTATGTATTAAATAAAATAGATAGATCTTCCAAAAAAATACAGCTTATACTTGTTTTAGATAATTCTATTCATGATCCTAAAAATAATATTTATTCATTTAGTAAGTTTTTAGAGTTTGGAGAAGAGGCTTTAAATGGAGATGAAGAGTTTGCTGTAAAAAAAGCTTCAAAGATAAATAATGATGATACGGCCACTATAATATATACATCAGGTACAACAGGCAAACCTAAAGGCGTAATTCTTACTCATGGTAACATTTTGCATAATGTTAGGGTGCTGCCTGATATAATAAAACTTCAAAAGGGAGAGAAACTTTTAACTATTCTTCCAATATGGCATATATATGAAAGAACAATTTCTTATGTTACTGCTATTTGTGGATGTTTTACTGCTATTACTAATAAAAGAGATTTGAAGAATGATTTTGTTGAGGAGAAGCCTGATATATTTATATCAGTGCCAGCTATTTGGGTTAATATATATAATGGTGTGATGAAAAATATAGACAAAAAGCCTATGGCAGTAAAAATGATGGTTAAATCTTTTATACAAGGCTCTATTAGATATATAAGAAATTTAAGATACCAAAATAATATGATTTATCTTCTTGGAGATGAAAAGAAAGAAAGCAAAAAGATAGAATATGATATATTGCCATTAGACCCTATGTGTCATAAGATGGCGCAAAAATTAGTTTATAAAAAGATTAAAGAACTTACAGGAGGCAGACTTCGCTTAACTATATCTGGAGGCGGAGCTTTGCCTATGTATATAGAAGATTTTATAGAAGCTACTGGAATCAATTTAGTTGTTGGTTGGGGTATTACGGAAACAGCACCTGTAGTAACTTTAAGGTCTCCTTTTAAAAACTATAGAGGAACTTGCGGAGCACCTGTACCGGAAGTACAAATAGAGGTTAGGGACAAAAATGGAAATATTTGTAAAGACGGGGAGATGGGAGTATGCTATATTAAAGGTCCTAATATTTTTAAAGAGTATTATAAAGATAAAGAATTAACAGTACAGGCCAAAAAAGATGGTTTCTTTAATTCTGGAGATTTGGGAGCTTATACACAACAAGGTGAAATAGTGCTTACAGGAAGGGCAAAAGAAACTATAGTTCTTCTAACAGGTGAAAATGTTGAGCCTCAGCCTATAGAAAATAAGGCTATGGAATCTAAATATATTTCTCAGATAATGCTTGTAGGTCAGGATAAGGCGTCTACTGGTGCTATAGTTGTAATAGATAAAGAGAATGTTAAAGAGTTCTTGAATAAACATAAAATACATTACAATGAAGATGACATGGAAAACTCTAAAGAGGTTGTTAAACTTATTAAGCATGAATTAAATAGATTGGTTAATAGTAAAAATGGTTTTAGACCTTATGAAATTATTTCTAAGCTTATCATAACGAGCAAAGATTTTACTATAGAAAATGGACTTCTCACTCAATCATTAAAAATAAAGAGACATAAAATAATGGAAGCATATAAAGACCAAATAGAAGAGCTTTACAAAAAATAATATTTTTAAATTGTTAAAACTTGGGTTATATTTTGTTATATAAAAATACTTGTTAAAATAAAAAGCGAAAGGTTAACTAAACCCCTTCGCTTTTTTTATTATAATAGTTTTAATTATTAGGGTATATTAATTTATAATCTTTTTTCTTTCCTGCCTCAACATAATCTTCTGGAACAACTTTCCAATTATTAAGCTTTTCAACAGTGATAGCACCGTTTTGTTTTTCAAACCAATCTATAATATAATATCTCAAATCTTTATCTGTAGCTTTTAATACCAAATCCATGTTCTGCAAAGTTTTTAAATCTATTTTAGCACCTTGTGATAAATGACCGCCGCCGCCGCTTCCTCTATAAGAGTTAATAGCTACTTTATATTCTTTATCCAATTCAAAAGGTCTTCCGTCAGTAAAAGATTCTATTGTAACTTTTTCACCTTTAGGTTTAGTAACATCAACAGTATAATTAATGCCTCCAACACTTTCATAATTATAAGTAGGTGTAACTGTGTCATAAGAATTATATCTATTATTAAATATTAACTCTCCATTTGCATCCTTTTTAAATGCTATTAAGTGGTCATTAATATTAGTCATAGTGTTAAACCATCTGTCATAAGAATATTCCATAACATCTTTTATTTGTTTTCCTGTTAATTTCATCACATAGAAGAAATTCTCATAAGGATAAAGACTAAACATATCCCTAACCCTTACAACACCATTATTTAAAATAGCATCTTTACTCAAAGGAGCAGCAAAACTAACATCGACATTCTCTCCCAACTCTTCTTTAGCTATAGTAAACTCTAACTTGTGTATAAAACTTAAAAAATAGCTATCCCCAAACATAGCTTCATCAGAAGTAAGCTTAGTGTTCAAATTACCAATATCACGGCTCACCCAAGTTTGTATAGCTTTTTTAGAAGAATCAAAATTATCTAAAAACTCTTTATCTGCCTCATACTTTGAAACATCAATTAATTCACCTTTAAATTTAATATCCCAAGCATTGTTAGTGTAAATCATGCTCACATCAATAGAAGGTATGAATCTTGCAGCATTAACCCCTCCAAATATAGGTACAACTTTACCGCTTGGACTTTTTACTTCTTTAGTTTTTTGCTTTGTAGATTCATCGTATCCTAAACCAGACCAACCCTGATGGTCATGACCTACAAGTATAATGTCAAACCCATCAACTTGCTCTGCCACTAATTGACTAGCATTCTCATTTTTGAAAGTTTCCTTATCTTCTGTATAATTGGCACCAGCATGGAAAAGCCCTATAACAATATCAGGACTTTCTTTTTCTTTTATGGTTTTTATCCATTTTTTTGCCGACTCAACCATATCTTCTACAGCTAATCCTTCGTATAATACTTTTGGAAGTTGTCTATCTATTGCAGGCTCTATCAAACTAAGTATTGCTATTTTTACTCCATTTTTCTCTATTATAGTATAAGGTTTAAAATATGGATTTTTTGTTTTTTCATCTACCAAGTTAGCACAAATTAAAGGAGCTTTTATCTCTTTAACTATTTTATCATAAACATTATGCCCAGCCTCAACATCATGATTGCCCACTCCCACAGCATCATAATTCATATAGTTAAGCACTTCAGCCCATATATGAGGCTCATTAGTGGCAACAAAGTTATAATAATAAACCGTAGGCTGCCCTTGAAGAGAATCTCCATTATCTAACAGTAATATAGTTTTACCTTCATCTTTTAATTTTTTAATATATGTGCTTACCTGTGCCATAGAAGTATTTTCTTCTTTATCTGTAATAAAGTTATAAGGAAAAATCATTCCATGTATATCTGTAGTTTGAACTATTGTAAAATTAATTTCTCCTTCAGGATAAAGTCTTTTAGAATTATTAGAATTATTGCAAGATGTTAAGATTAATAATGAAATAATTGCCATTATAATATATTCTTTTTTCATTGAAAGCTCCATGTTGTTATTCTAATATATAAGTATAGTGAAAAAAAAGAATATATCTATTTTATTTTTAACAAATTATAATTATTTTGTAAAACCTTTGGTGTCATCATAAAGCTCTATATATTTTTTTATGCCTTTTGCTGCGGCTTTTACCATTTTTAGCCTTGTTTCTTTATTTTTCAAAAATTTAGCATCATCGGCATTTGTGATAAATCCAACTTCTATAAGCGTAGATGGCATTATTGCACCTTTCAAAACATAAAATAATGCATTTTGCACAGGCTTGGTTCTTTTTGCTACACCGGATACCTTATGTACTTCATCAGTAATAGACTCTGCTAACATTCTGCTTTCTTTTTGATACTGTTCTATTAACATGTAATTATGAGTAACTTGTGATGAATAGTCTTCGTATTTAGCAGAATCTATTTTATCAAATTTCACCAAAGCATCATTTTCAAACATAGATACAGCTCTCGCATACTCGCTTGATTCCTGAGCACTTACAAAATATGCCTCAAACCCCTTAGCACTAGAACTTAATGAAGCATTGGCATGCACACTTATCAATAATGCATTATTTGCTTTTTCTGTGTTTATTTTTGCTGCAGTATTTGCTATTTCAAAACGCTCTGCAAGAGTAGGGTAGGAATCATTTGTTCTTGTTAATACTATCTTTACATTTGGCAGTATACTTTCCAATTCTTTTTTAAGCTCTAAAGAAAATGATAAAACTATATCTTTTTCATATATTTTTCCAACACCAATAGAACCGGGATCTCTTCCGCCATGCCCTGGGTCTATTATAATTGTTGTAATGCCTTTAGAATCAAATTTGCTCTTTGCTGGATTAAAAGCATTTTTTAATTCCTCTGCTGTAATATTTAAATTGTTTAATTTTATTTTATCATTATTCTGAGAATATAAAAAGCAAGTATTAAATAGAGCTAATACCAAAAATAATATTATTCTTCTTTTATTTCCTCTGAATGACCACAATCTTCCTTGATACAAACTTTAAACAATCCTTTGTTTTTAATATTCTTCTCTACCATAAGCCCATTACATTTAGGACAAGGCTCAAGCAAAGGTTTATCCCAACTTACAAAATCGCATTTAGGATAATTGGAACAACCATAAAACTCTCTTCCTCTCTTAGAACGCTTTAATGTAATATCGCCTCCGCATTTAGGACAAATACCAAAAGATATACCCTTAGTATTCTTACATTCAGGAAAACCAGAACAAGCAATAAAATATCCGTATCTTCCCAAGCGTTTAATCATCTTCTTGCCGCATTTCTCACATACAAAATCAGTTTCTTCATTAAAGAAATCTTTCATATTGTGAATATTTTCTGTGGCAGTTTTGAGCGTATCCAAAAAATGAGGATAGAACTCTTTTAATATATTATTCCATTCAACATTATCGTCTTCTATTTTATCAAGTTTACTTTCCATATCGGCAGTAAAATTAATATTGACAAGTTCTGGGAAATTTTCACTTATAAGTTCATTGACAAGTTTTCCAAGTTCTGTAGGTACAAGCTGTTTACCTTTTCTCTGTACATAATGCCTTGATATAATTGTTTTTATTGTAGGAGCATAAGTAGAAGGTCTTCCTATACCGGATTCTTCAAGTATTTTTACTAATGAAGCATCTGTGTATCTTGGAGGAGGTGTTGTAAAGTGCTGCTGAGGATTATGCTCTACAAAATCACATACTTCACCATTAGATAAACTTGGCATTTTTGAAGCTTTTTCTTTATCTTCTTTGTCTATAGTAAGCACTTTCATAAATCCGTCAAACTCTATTTTTGATGAGGAAACAGCAAACTCGCAATCGCCTGCCACAATTACTGCTCTTGTATTTTTCATTTTTGCAGGAAGCATTTGTGAAGAAACAAATCTCTCCCATATAAGTTTATAAAGTTTATACTGTTCAGGTTTTAAATATTCTTTAATGCTATCTGGTGTTAAAAACACATTAGTAGGTCTTATAGCTTCGTGAGCATCTTGTGCATTCTTTTTAACAGAATAATTTGGAGGCTCTGGAGGTAAGTAATTGCTTCCATATTCCTTTTGTATAAAATCTCTCGCCTGCTCTTGTGCTACTGGAGATATTCTCACACTATCAGTACGCATATATGTTATAAGTCCTGTAGCCTCTCCTGCTATAGATACTCCTTCATAGAGTGTTTGTGCTATTTGCATTGTCTTTGATGAGTTGTAGCCTAAAGATGTGCTTGCTGCCTGCTGCAATTTACTTGTAGTGTATGGAGCTGTTGGGTTTCTTAATCTGTCTTTTATCTCTATACTTGATACTGTGTAGGTTTTATCTTTTAAATGCTCCATTATAGCATCAACATCTTCTTTTGTTTTTAAATCAGGTTTTTCACCTTTATATTTTTGAAGTTCTGCTAAAAACTCTTTATTTTTATGTTTTAAAAATACTCCGAAAGTCCAATATTCTACAGGAACAAATGTTTCTATTTCATCTTCTCTGTTACAAATTATAAGCAAAGCAACATTTTGAACCCTTCCAGCAGAAAGACCTCTTTTTATCTTCTCCCAAAGCAGAGGACTTAAATTATAACCAATAAGTCTGTCTAATACTCTTCTTGCTTTTTGGGCATTTACTTTTGCTATGTCTATGTCTCTTGGTTTATCAATGGCTTCTTTAAGTGCATCTTTTGTAATTTCGTGAAAAACTATTCTCTTTATAGGTACAGCAGAATTGACACTTCTTATTTTGTTTCCTATGTGCCAAGCTATACTTTCTCCTTCCCTATCATCATCGGCTGCTAATAACACCTCTTCAGATTTCTTTGCCTCTTTTTTAAGCTCATTTAATATTTTAGCTCTTCCTCTTATTGTTATATATTCCGGCTCAAAACCATTGTCTACATCTATAGCTAATCTGCTTCTTGGCAAATCTATTAAATGCCCCATTGATGATAATACTACATAATCTGACCCTAAATATCTATTTATAGTCTTTGCCTTAGCTGGAGACTCAACTATTACTAATTTCTTTTTAGTAGTTTTCTTTTCTTTAGTTTTTGTAGCCATTTTTTATATCCTTAATTTTTATTTCTCTATACTATAATATTTTCCAGATAATTGCTTTATAAAACCATTAATCTCTAATTGCATAAGTAAAGATGTAACACTTTGAGTCTTCATATTGGTTTTTTCTATTATATCGTCTATATGTATTTTTTCAACTTTACTTATTATATCATAAATAAAAGCTTCGTCATCTTGTAAGTTTTGTTTTATAACAACATCTTTTACTTTATTATTATTTTGCTTTTTATTTTGTTTCTCTTTTTTATTATCTTGAACTTTATTATTTTTTTTAATGTCATTAACTTCTGTATTTTTATTAATATTGCCGCCTTCAAAATATTTAAGCTTCATTTTAACATAATTTTCATCATTAGAAAATATATCATCAAAATCTTCTAATATGTCTAATATATTATATGCTATTTTAGCACCGTCTTTATAAAGTTTATGATTACCGTAATATTCTTTTAATTTTTCATCGTACGGAGCTATATAAACATCTCTTCCTTGATTGAGTGCAAAGTCTACTGTTATTAAAGCCCCCGATTTGCTGGATGCCTCAACCATAACAACAGCATAAGAAAGCCCTGATATTATTCTGTTTCTTCTTGGGAAGTTTGTTTTATCTGGTTTTCTTCCTACTTCAAACTCACTTATTATAAGCCCTTTTTCTATTAATTTGTTATAAACTTTTAAATTCTCAGAAGGATAAACATTGTCTATTCCGCACCCTAAAACTGCCACAGTGTTTGCCCCAGAACTTATAGCTCCAATATGTGCTTCTTTGTCCACTCCCTTAGCCATACCGGATACCACAGAAATATTTAATGCAGATAATTTTGAAGATATATCAAAAGCATATTTAGAGCTTTTATCTGTTGGAAATCTTGTGCCTACCACTGCTATAGAGTTTCTTCTTAACTTTTTTAAATCTCCTTTATAATAAAGTATATACGGAGGATTATCTATTTGCTTTAAGTTAAATGGATAATCTTCATCAAATAAACTTAATATGCCAATGCCATGAGTTTTTGATTTTTCTATTATGTCGTTGGCTTTGTCTAATATTTCATTTTTATTAAAATTGCCTATTTGTGATTTGAACTTTTTTTCTAATAGAGATTTTATATTTTCTTCTTTATCTTCAAAAATATTTTCTACAGAGTCATAATGATTAATAAGCTCGGATATTCTTTTGTCGCCTACTTTGTCAATCTGATTTAAGGCTATTAGATATGTATTTTTATCACTATGCATTTTAACTTGTTCTCCGTAAACCTACTCTAATTCATTTGATTAATTATTTGATTTATGTTGTTTAAGGCCGTTTGTTTTACGTTGTTTTCTTTTGCTAAAGACACTATTTTTCTATAGGCTTCAATAGACTCTTTGCCGTTTCCCAAACTGTATTGTATGCGTGCGAGTATGAACAAATAATCTATATTATTAGGGTCAGTTTCAAGAGATTTATTTATTAACTCTAATGCTTCTTCATAGTAGTTTTGCTGTATGCCTCTAAGCGATGATAGTGCTGCGTAGTAGTTAGGGTTGTTTGGGTCTTTATTTATGGCGAACTGTATATTATTTTCGGCACGGGCTAAAAAGTTAGTTTTTTGTGTTTCTGTGTCGGCACTTTCTGCGAGGTTAGCATAAGATAAGCCTAAACCATAACGCAAGTATGGGCTGTTTGGGAGAATTTTTAGAGCTTCTATAAAATATTTTGCAGAGTAGGCATATTGTTTTTTTGCGAGGCTTCTTTCTGCTAACACTCTATATACTGCCCCTAATCTGTCTTGGGCATAAATTTTTTGATTGATGATGTCGTTGTAAGTGTCTGTAACATCGAGAAGGGCTTTATCATCATCAGCATTTTTCCCTTTCTCGTAGAGATTGTATGCACGGTTTAGATTAAATCTGTTTTTAAATACTTGATTGCAAGACATCAAAAAAAAGCAAGCGAAAATAAGCAATGATATTTTAAAAAATTTTTTCATACTAAAAACCCTCACATAAGGAAATATACTATATTATATAAAAAAGTAAAGAATTAATTAGGAAAAGGGTTGCCAAAAAAAGCGAAAGATTTATAATTATGTTACTTATACAATAAACTAAAAATCTTCTTAATTAGATAATATTGTTTATGATATAAAATAATATGCTAAAGAAATGAATAAAACTATGTAATTTTAATTTTTATTTAAGTTTTATCCGAAATTTAAGGAAATTCAAAAAAATTCAAGTAAATAAATTGTAAATTCTACTTGACTTTGATTGTTTATTTAATATATTGTATATATAGAGTGCAAAAAAGTTCTCTATAATATGTTCTTTTGGAAATAATAAATTGCTTTAAAAAAACTTTGCTGGAAGAAAAGTTGAAGGCAATTTTTATTTTAAATAAATAAGCAAAAAAAAATTTTATATAAGGAGATTTATATGAGTAAAAAGATTATTTATTTATTATCTTTACTTATGGCTTTAAGCTTAGTGTTTGCAAGCTGTAAGAAAAATTCTGTTACCGATGCTCTTGGTGGATTAACAGCTCCTCCAGATAGTGGTCAAGGTCAAGATCAAGCAGGATCTGATGGTTTATTTAATAGTTATGCTGATATACCAGACGGTGAAATTGCTAATACAGGTGTATATGTAACTACAGATGGTGACTATTATCGTAACCCAGTTGTTGTTGCAAGACCAAATGGTACAATATTTGTTTTCGCTGAAAAAAGATATCAATCATCAGGTTCTGGAAACGACGTAGGTATTGATGGTATACATAGTGCAGATGTTATTTATAAAGTAAGTCAAGACAGCGGTTATAACTTTAATAATCAAGAAAATATAGTTGGTGGAAAAGCAGCTACTGGACCTGATGACTCACATGGTGCTCCTGTAGTTTTTGTAAATAATACTGATATAGTAGTAGTAGCTACTTCTGGTTCTGGTATAGGTAGAACAACTCAAGCAACTGTTACTCAAAAACCATCAAAAATAGAATATATTAAAGGTACTATCGATGATAAACAAGGAACAATTACTTGGAGTGGTAATTGGACAGAAATACAGATAGATGGTAAAACAATAGTAAAGTATGTTGAAAATGTTTCTGCTGGTGGTCAGCAAAATGTAAATTTTAATCAGGCTGCTACTCCTCCTTCAAGAGGTTATGTTGATAATTCTGGTAATATGTATTTAGATGTTGTATTAGCTTATCAAGGTGATGAAAGTACAGTTTACGAGTTAATGGGAAGAATAACAATAAAAGGTGTAAGTATATCTCAAAATCAGGGTTCTGTAACATGGACAAAACTTGAAGATGCAGTTGCTTATACTACTGATAGTGCAAAATTGGGACCTTGGAAAGAGACAAAATTAGTTTCTTCTACTGGTGAAACTACAGAAAGCTCTTATCAACATATAGTTGTTCCTAGCCCTTGGGCAGTACCAACTAGCTTAAGACCAGGAGTTTTAGGACAGATTGCTAAAGATGGTACTGCAACTATTAATAGAAAAGATATAAAAGCTTCTGAGGGTTCAGTTGGTTATTTTATCACTCAAAATAAATGGTTCGGTGATAAAGAATATACAATAAATGCTGGTACTACTGAAGGCGATGGAAGTACTACAATTTCAGCTGGAACTTCTGGAGATGGTACTCAAATGGGAATATTAGTACATGTTCAAGAGACTGCTAAGAATTTGCATTTATATTGTGTTGATCAAAATTTAACAGTTCAAGGAAAAGGTTGGTTCTTAGATTCTGTTGGTAAGTCTTCATCTGTAGATATGTTGGCAGATGGTACTATAGTTGTTGCTGCTGAAAAAGGTGGTGCTGAGAAAAACTACTTTATAAGATTGTTAAGATATTCTCAAAAAGAGATAGTAAAACAAACTACTGCTAACTAAATTATAGTTTAGAAAAAAGAGGGGGGGATATCCCCCCTCTTTTTTTAATAATTGCTTGACTTTACTGTGTAATTTATATATATTTTATATATAAATTATGTTTTTATAGGATTTGTTATGTTAAAAAAATATATACTGTTTTTTGTTTTAATATATATTCTCACAGGATGCGGAACAGATTATATGCTTTCAAGCTTTTATTTACGTCAAGATTTTGCATGGCCCACTTCGCCGTCTCAGCAGAAAACTCTTGATTATTACAAGAATATAGCAGGCGATTTACTAGAATTTAATCTTTATACATCACCATCTATACTTGCTACCCCAGAAAATTATCTATTGGTATTTTATGAAATTAGAGATAAGCCAGCAGATCCTAAAGTATATGGCGTAGATGGAATAAAAGATATGGGTGTATATGTTGCTATTTCTAAAAATGCTGAAACATTTAGTGCATCTCCTATAAGAGTTGGAAATACTTCTGATACTTATGGTTCTCCTGTCTCTTTTGTTAAAGGTAATCGTGTTGTAGTATTGGCTACAGGAGGGATTGGGTTTGGAGATGGACAAGCTGACGAAGTTACAAAAATATCTGTTAGTATAAGTACTAACAACGGATATAATTGGACAGCATGGACTAATGTAATAGATACAGATATTTTTAAGCCTCTTTTAAAAGACTATAATAGATTTTATACTAATCCTGGTAATGGCGTAGTATTGGCTAACGGTGCTTTGGTTTGTATGATAGATTATAAAGTTAAAGGAACTGATACTACTCCAGCAGGTGCTGCAATAATTTATTCAACAGATAATGGTATTACTTGGCAATTAGGTTCAACTATTACATATTCAGGTCATAGATGGGCAAGAGTAATAGCAGAGAGAACCGATGGAAAATTGTTAATAGCAGCTGTGCCAAATACTACAGGAGATGTTACTGCTGTATATAATAATAATGGAGCTTTAGCTTGGTATATGGCATCTTCTTTAGAAGGTAATATATCTTCATTTCAGCCTTCTGGGTTGCCTAATAATAGTGGCGGCAGTATTTCTGGTGATAGAATTCAATATACTGAAAATGGTATATCTAAATCTGGTATATTATTGTTGCATTCATCCCCAGATAGAGATTATACAAACCCTGGAGACACTAGTCCAACAGGTCAAGTAAAAAATGCTATGTCTATGTCAATAAGTGAAGATGAAGGACAAACTTGGACACTTATTACTAATGCTATTGGTACATCTCCATTTAGAAAAACAAGCTTTAGACAAAGCATGAAAGTATTAAAAGATGGAAGTATTGCAACTTGTATAGAAGAGGGTGAAAGAGAAGAAATACAAAATGCAGCTGGAAAAACTTTTTATATTGTTTATAAAAGAATGGGGTTATATGTATTGTCAGGAGGAAAATATTCTTACGAAGGTATATAATCCATAATAATTAATATATAAATAAAAGAGGGTGTTTTTGCCCTCTTTTTTTATTTTTATAATTTTTTATATTATTAAGTTTAAATTATTTACTAAAAATTAATTTTATTGTATAATAATCGCAACAAATTTTTTAAGGAGTATAATTAATGAGGCTTGAAGATTTAAAACATGAAAAGCTTAAAGCTTGGATTAAAGAAGTAGCTGATATGTGCGAACCTAAAGATATATATGTTTGCGATGGTACTAAAGAAGAATACGATAGATGTATGCAAGGACTTGTTGATTTAGGTTTGGCTCATCCATTAACTAAAAGACCGCATAGCCACTCTTTTAGAAGCGACCCTTCTGACGTGGCTCGTGTTGAAGACAGAACTTATATTAGTTACCCTAACAAAGAAGATGCAGGTCCTACTAACAACTGGATGTCTCCAGATGAATTAAAAAGCACTATGAAAGGTTTATACAAAGGTTGTATGAAAAATAGAACTATGTATGTTATTCCTTTCTCTATGGGTCCTGTTGGTTCTCCTATAGCTAAAATTGGTGTTGAGCTTACTGACAGTGCTTATGTTGTATGTAACATGCATATAATGACAAGAGTTGGTACTAAAGTATTAGATGTATTAGGTTCTAACGGTGAGTTTATACCTTGTCTACACTCTGTAGGTGCTCCTCTTGCTGATGGTCAAAAAGACACTAAATGGCCTTGTGCACCAATAGAGAAAAAATATATTTCCCATTTCCCTGATGAAAACTTAATCTGGTCTTATGGTTCTGGTTACGGCGGAAACGCTTTACTTGGTAAAAAATGTTTCGCTTTACGTATCGCTTCTGCTATGGCTAGAAGAGAAGGTTGGATGGCAGAACACATGCTTATCTTACGCCTAACTAACCCTGAAGGTAAAAGATTCCACATTGCTGCAGCTTTCCCAAGTGCTTGCGGTAAAACTAACCTTGCTATGTTACAGCCTACAATCCCTGGTTGGAAATGTGAAACTATAGGTGATGATATTGCTTGGATGAAAATAAATCCTGAAGACGGCAGACTTTATGCTATTAACCCAGAAGCTGGTTTCTTTGGTGTAGCTCCTGGTACTTCTTATGATTCTAACCCTATGGCTATGGATTCTATAAAAGAAAACACTATATTCACTAACTGTGTAGAAACAGATGACGGTGATGTATGGTGGGAAGGTATGGGTCCTGCTCCTAAACATGGTAAAGACTGGAAAGGTAATGACTGGACTCCAGAAAGCGGTGAAAAAGGTGCTCACCCTAATGCAAGATTTACTGCTCCTGCTAGACAATGTCCTGTTATATGTAAAGACTGGGAAGACCCTAAAGGTGTACCTATAGATATTTTCATTTTCGGCGGAAGAAGAGCTTCTGTTATGCCGTTAGTACATGAATCTTACAGCTGGGATCATGGTGTATTTATGGGTTCTACTGCTGCAAGTGAAACTACTGCTGCTAACATTGGTGCTGCTGGTCAGTTAAGATTTGACCCATTTGCTATGCTTCCTTTTGCTGGTTACAACATGGGTGATTATATGAACCACTGGCTTGAAATGGGAGATAAATTAGGCGATAAAGCTCCTAGAATCTTCTATGTAAACTGGTTTAGAAAAGATGCTGACGGTAAATGGTTATGGCCTGGATTTGGTGACAACTCAAGAGTATTAAAATGGATGTGTGAAAGAGTTGAAGGCAAAATTGATGCTGTTGACACTCCTATAGGTAAAATGCCTAAAGATGGCGATTTAGACCTTAAAGGTTTAGATATTCCTGAAGCTGATTTCAAAGAGCTTATGAGAGTAGATGTTGAGGCTTGGAAAGATCAAGCTAATCAGATTGAAGCTCATTATGCTAAATTTGGTTCAAGACTTCCAGCTAGACTTAAAAAACAATTAGAAGAATTAAGAGCTAGATTAAGCAAATAATTTAGTCTTTCTTAAATAATAATTAAGCCAATAGTTTAATTAAAACATTAAGCTATTGGCTTTTTAATATATTTTATAAAAAATTTTATTTACAAATTAAAAATAATTATTATAATATTATTAACCTAAATGAATAACTGTTAATGTTTATCATGAAGGAATATTTTAAGTTTTATATTATCTAATTTATGGAAAATAATAGAATTGCTGTTATAGGTATAATAATTGAAAACACCGATAATGCTTCAAAGGTGAATGAAATTTTGCATGAGTACAGCGATTTTATTATAGGAAGAATGGGGATTCCTTATAGAGAAGAGAATATAAATATAATCAGCATAGTCTTAAATGCTCCTAATGATAAAATTAATAGTTTGACTGGTAAACTTGGCATGCTTGAAGGTGTTTCTGCTAAGGCACTTTATGCAAACAAAAAATAATAATAATAAAATAACAGTTTAATTATTAGGAGTTTATATTATGTCTTCTACTACTTTATTTAAGTACGATTCAAAGTCAAGAAATGCAAATGAATTTATTAACGATGAAGAAATATTAAAAACGATATCTCAAGTTGAAAGCGGCAATTACAATATAAGAGATATACTAAACAAAGCTAATGAAATGAAAGGGCTTGAACCTAATGAGGCATTGGCTTTACTTCTTTGCGATGATAAAGATATAGAAAATGAAATGTTTGAAATAGCAAAGAAAATAAAATTAGAAATATATGGAAAGAGAATAGTTTTATTTGCTCCGCTTTATTTATCAAATTATTGTGTTAATGGTTGTGTTTACTGTCCTTATCATGCTAAAAACAAACATATAGCAAGAAAGCAATTAACTCAAGATGAGATTAGAGCGGAAGTGATAGCATTGCAGGATATGGGGCATAAAAGGCTTGCATTAGAAACAGGAGAAGACCCAGACTATGCAAGCATGGAGTATTTACTTGAATCAATAAAAACAATATACAGCATTAAACACAAAAACGGTGCAATTAGAAGGGTGAATGTTAATATTGCGGCTACTACAGTAGAAAATTATAAAAAACTAAAAGATGCAGGCATTGGTACTTATGTATTATTTCAAGAAACATATCATAAACCAACTTATGAGAAAGTTCACCCAAGCGGTCCAAAAAGTAATTATGAATATCATACTGAAGCAATGGATAGAGCTATGGAAGGCGGGATTGATGATGTTGGTATAGGGGTATTATTTGGGCTTTACAATTATAAATATGATTTTACTGCTATGCTTTATCATGCTAAACATTTGGAGGACACTTTCGGGTGCGGACCTCATACAATAAGTGTTCCGAGAATAAGACCTGCAGATGATGTTGATGTGAAGAGTTTTCCTAACGCTATAACAGACAGTTTATTTAAAAAAATAGTTGCTGTTTTAAGGATTGCAGTTCCTTATACTGGAATAATAGTTTCTACAAGAGAAAGCCAAAAATCAAGAGAGGAGGTTTTAGAGGTTGGAGTTTCACAGATAAGCGGAGGTTCAAGAACAAGTGTGGGCGGATATGTTGAAGAGGAGGAAGAGAACTCTAAACAGTTTGAAATATCTGATAACCGTTCACTTGATGATGTTATAAAATGGCTTTGCGATATAGATTATCTTCCGAGCTTTTGTACTGCTTGTTATAGAGAAGGAAGAACAGGCGACAGGTTTATGTCATTTGCTAAAAGTGGACAGATAAAAAATTTCTGTCAGGCTAATGCTATAATAACTTTGAAAGAGTATGAGAATGATTATGCCAAAGAAGAAACTAAAAAATCAATAGACAAAGTTATGAATAATGAAATAGAACGCATACCTAATGAAAAAGTTAAAGTAAAATTGGCAGAAGCTTTAAAAGGAATAGACGAAGGAAGGAGAGATTTTAAGTTTTAAATATATTTATTTTAGTGTATATATTTAAGTTTTTGATTTTTATTTTTCTTTTTCCCGCAGCTACACTGTGTGGACTTCGTCAAAAGAACCAAAAAGTGCGAGTAATTAATACTAAATCATATTAATTTTATTTTACTGTAATATAAATCAGTAGCTTTAAGCTAAAATATAGCCTTTTTGCTTCTTTGTGGCAACAAAAGAAGTGGGGTTTGGGGCAAAGCCCCAATGCTAAATATTAATTTAAATACATTACAATAGTAAATATGTCAAAATCAAACATATATATTATTTATAAATAGGGTATAGAAAATATGAATGATACACCAAATTCAAATAGAACACACATTGCAATATTTGGACGAAGAAATGTAGGTAAATCAAGTATTATCAATGCAATTGCAAATCAAGATGTTGCAATAGTTTCAGATACTGCAGGAACTACTACTGACCCTGTTAAAAAAGCGATAGAAATAAATAAAATAGGAGCATGCACTATTGTTGATACTGCGGGCTTTGATGATGAGGGTGAGCTTGGGGAATTAAGAATAAAAAGAACAAAAAAAATAATAGAGTTAGCTGATATTGCTTTGCTTGTTTTTGATGCTAATTTTAATGATTATTTGCTTGAGTTAAAATGGAAAAATGAATTAACAAGTTTAGATATACCTGTTGTGGCAGTTCTAAACAAAATAGATTTAAATAATGATTATAAACAAATAGAACAAAATATAAAAGAAATATTTGATTTGGAAACTGTTTCAATAAGTGCTAATAACAAAATTAATATAGATTTATTAATTGACACTATAAAATTAACAATCCCAAAAACAGAAGAGATTAGTATAACAGGGCATATAATAAAAGAAGATGATATTGTAATGCTTGTTATGCCTCAGGATATTCAAGCTCCAAAAGGCAGGCTCATTCTTCCGCAGGTTCAAACTATAAGAGATATTTTAGACAATAAGGCTGTAATAATGGCTTCTACATTTGATAAATTTGAAAATGCATTAAAAGCATTAAGCAAAGCTCCTAAAGTTATAATAACAGATTCTCAAGTGTTCAAAGAAGTAGAAAGATTGAAACCAAAAGAGAGTTTACTTACATCGTTTTCTGTACTTTTTGCAAGATATAAAGGAAATGAAGAAGTATACAAAAGAGGAGCTAATTTTATAGATAGTCTAACAAAAGAAAGTAAAATATTAATAGCAGAAAGCTGTACTCATATACCGCTTGAAGGAGATATAGGCAGAGTGAAAATTCCTAATCTCTTAAAAAAGAAATTCGGTTTTGAGTTTGATATAGATTATGTAGCAGGTACTGATTTTCCAGATGATTTATCAAAATATGATTTGGTGATACACTGCGGAGGATGCATGGGTAGCAGAAAACATATTTTAAATAGAATAAGAATATGCGAAGAGCAGAATGTACCTATCACTAATTACGGTATGACTATAGCGAAAATTAATGGAGTTAAGTATATATAACTAATTACATTTTATTAATTTTTTGTTGTTCTTTTTCCCACAGCTCGCGGTGCGGACTTCGTCAAAAGAACCAAAAAGTGTAAAATAATATTAGTTGTGTTTCATATTTAAGATAATTTATTAAATTTTTTAAAAAAATAAAGGAATATAAACTTGATTAATATAAATAAAGCAAAAGATATTATTAACAAAATAGAAATAGAAAAAAAAATATCAAAAGAAGATGCTTTCATTCTTTTATCATCTTTTGAATATGACAATAATATTAATATAAAAAAATTAAATAATAAAGAAAAAGAAGAAGTAAAAAAATTAAAAGAATATTTAAGAATTAAGGCAAGAGAAAAGGCTGATAAAATATTCGGAAAATATGTTTTTATGCGTGGACTTATAGAGTTTACTAATTACTGCAAGAATGACTGCATATACTGCGGAATAAGAAAGAGCAACAAAAATGCTGAACGTTATAGACTAAGCAAAGAAGATATTTTATCATGCTGCGAGCTTGGTTATGAAATAGGCTTTAGAACATTTGTATTACAAGGAGGTGAAGACCCTTATTATAATATAAACATAATGTCTGATATAGTTGAAGCAATTAAAACTAAATTTTATAATTGTGCTTTAACATTATCTATAGGTGAAAAAAAAGAGGAATATTATAAAGTATTAAAAGAAAAAGGGGCAGACAGATTTTTACTTAGGCATGAAACTTCTGACAATATTCACTACTCAAAACTTCACCCTAATAATATGAGTTTAGAAAATAGAAAAGAATGTTTAAGAACTTTAAAAAAATTAGGCTATCAAACAGGCACAGGTATAATGGTTGGAAGTCCTTATCAAACTTTGGAAAATATTGCTGATGATTTAATGTTTATGCAAGAGATTAATCCTGAGATGATAGGAATAGGACCTTTTTTGCCTCATAAAGATACACCTTTTGCCAAAGAAAAAAAAGGAGAGTTAGAACTTACTTTAATATTAATAAGCATACTCCGCTTAATTTTTCCATTGGCACTGATACCAGCTACTACTGCTTTGGGTACTATTAAAGAAGGAGGAAGAGAGCTTGGCATACTTTATGGAGCTAATGTTGTTATGCCTAATTTATCTCCTCTTGATGTGAGAAAGAAATATTTATTATATAATAACAAAATAGCAACAGGCACAGAATCTGCCGAAGGAGTTGAAAGCCTTAGAAAAAATATGGAGAATATTGGCTACACACTCACAGGAGAACGAGGAGATTTTGATATAAATAGAGGAAAATAGTTTTTTATATATTACTCAAAAAATAATATGTAATTGATATTTTTATTTCTTAATAGTAAAATAATACTATTATATTTGTTTGCAATAATTATAATAAAAATTATAAGTCATCAGTGAAATATTATGATTAGATTACTCAATAAGTATATAGGAACTATGCTTTGAATGATGAGAATAATTCATGCAACAATAGAGGTTTTTATAATATAGCAAACAAGTCAAATTATTTTACTATAGAGCATGAATATTGTAATGATGATTCTGATAAGCTTATGTTTTATATAACATTTAAATTATATATGAACATAAAAAATATCTATTTATATAGATGCAGTGCTGTTGTTAAGAGAACTCAATTTGATACAGATGTTGATAGTTTAGGAAGAAGAGTTTTATATGATGAGGTTACAGAGGATATGCTTGTGAAACTAATATTTTATTATATGTGAGGGTATATGATAGCATTATTTTATAAGTGTACTATTAATTTTTTAAGAAATTTAAAGTTATAAATAATTAAAAAAATATTATTAGGAGATAAATATATGACAAAAGAAAAGTTTGGAGAAAATGGATTTTTATATACATTAGAAAACAATAATGGCTTAAAATTAAAATTAGCAGATGTTGGAGCTTCTATAACAGGGATATTTTTCAAAAACAAAAGAGGAGAGAATATTGAAGTAGCTTTTGGTTCTGATGATGTTAGTTTTTATAGTGCCAAGGCAAAAAATGGTCACATGGGTGCTACTGTTGGAAGGGTAGCTGGTAAAACTTTGAACTCTTCTTTTAAAATAGGAGATAAAGAATATAAATTGAATCCAAATAAGCCTCCTCATCATACACATGGAGGAGTTGATGGGCTTTCTTATGTATTTTTTACTTCAAAAGAAATTGACAAAAATAAAATAGAGTTTCATTATCTATCAAAAGACGGTGAAGAAGGTTACCCAGGTAATTTAGATTTAATTGTTACATACGCACTTACAGAAAATAACGAAATTATAATAGACTATAAAGCAACAACTGATAAGCCAACCCCAGTAAACATAATGAATCATTCTTATTTTAATTTGAATGGAAAGGGTAAAATTAATAATCATAAAATATCGATAGATGCTGATTATTATTTAGCTGAAGATGAAAGCGGTGATAGTTCTGGTGAGATTCTAAAAGTGGATAATACTCCTTATGATTTTAGAAACATGAAAGAGATTGACACTATAATAGAATCTAAAGGCGGATGCGATAACTGTTTTGTATTTGATGATAATGATATAAAAAAATCTAAAGTAAAAGTTATTTCAGAAGAAAGTTTAATATCTTTAGAGGTGTTTACAGATATGCCTTCTGTTTTGTTATACACTGCTAATTCTCTAAACAATTTAGAAGTGAGAGGACAAGTATTAAACAAACATGAGGCTTTTTGTTTGGAGACACAGTATTTTACTTTAGCATTAAATTATAATCATTTTCCAAGCATAATACTTTATCCAGACAGGGAGTTTAAGCATAGAACTATTTATAAGTTTGCAGCTTTGTAATAGATTTGTTTAAAATTAAATATTTATATTGTCTTAATTTTATTATTTGTATAAATTTTTTATTTTATTCAACTTTTTCCCGCCGCAAAAAGTTGCAAAAAGTGCAAATATTAAAATTATATATCTAAAAAAATAGATATATAATAATTCCATAAGTTTGTGGCTATACTTGGTAGAAATGGAGTCCTTTTGCTTCTTTGGGTCACCACCGAGTAGGTGCCTAATCGGCAAAAGAAGTAGGGGTTTGTACCCTAAGGGCACGCTTCGCAGGGGACTAGTCCCCAAAATAAAAAACTTTTAATAAGCTTAAAAATTTTTAGTATACACTTAAACAACTATATTTTACAATTTATGTTTTTGTTTTATTCAACTTTTTCACGCAGCAAAAAGAACCAAAAAGTGCAAATATTAAAATTTCATATCTAAGAAAATATATATAATAATTCTATTATTTGTGGCTATATTTAATAAAATTGCAGTTCTTTTGGTTCTTTTATACCAATACCACAGGCACTTCCTTCGGTCGTCCTGAAGGACTCCCTTTGGTCGTAAAAGAACTGGGGTGCGGGGCAAAGCCCTGCAAATAATTAAAATAAATAAAGTTAAAATTTTCAATATATTCTGAAATAACTATATATTGTTGTTTAATATAAATTTTGAAACACTTCTAATATTTTTTATTCTCTGTTAAAAATAATAGTAAATATTCCTATTATGCTGCCTGTTATTAATGATATTATTAACACAGGAAGTATTAAAAATTTTATATCTGGTAAATTAAAAAGATATTGTGATAGTATTGCCTGTGATAAATTGCTTACTAATGCTCCGGCAATACTTACACCCAAAAGCGAAAAAATGTTTTTAAAATTTCTAATTAACTTCATTACTATAACAGACATAATGCCTCCAGTTATTCCAAGATAAAATGGAGGGGTGAGAATATATGCAAATACTATAGCAACCGATATGTTTTTTATAGCTATCATAAGAAGAAGCTCTTTTAAATTAAATGAATCTAAAACCATCAATATAATAATAAAAGAAAACCCAATCCTAAAATATGGTATGGGTCTTGGAAACATGTTCTCTATTGCCGCAATAAATGAAGATAAAAAAGCAAAAAATATTATATCATAAACTCTTCTTTTTCCGGTATGTGTTTTAATTTCTTCAAAAAGTGTCATATATTAAAAAACCTTTATTCATAACGTTTATTGTACAACAGAATCTATTGTTATATCATTTTCAGTATTTTTTTCAAATCTTATTAATACCCCATTGGGCATGCATATTATAGGGGCATTTTTTAATTCTCCTGCTTTTATGCAAAGCTTATCCCTGCATGGAGAATATTCAAATTTTACTTTTTTATCTTTTATAATAATGGTAGTCTCTCCAATAAGCCCTTCTACTACAATTTCTCTGTCTGTATTCAAATCATACCTTAAAGATTTTGAAGGAGTATCTATTATAATTTTATTTCCCTTATTTTCAATTAAGTTTTTGGCATAATAAATAATAGATATTACTATAATTAAAATAATAATAATATCTCCAAATCTAATATTTTTTATTATTGATTTGTCCATATTTTTTCTACTTCTATATTGAAAAATGAAGGCTCTATATATGATAATTTAGCATAATCTGGAATATTTGCTTCTATTGAAATATTAGAATATATACCTTCGTTTGTGATATTTATGAGATTTAGTGAGAGTAATATATCTTCTTTTTTTAAGTTTTCTATTAAGTTTTTATTCATTTCTAATACAATTTTTTTTACAATTAAAGGTTCATTATATTTTATATTAAATCTGCTGTTTAAATTATTAATATTCAATTCTATATTTTCAAATGTTACTATTTCTATATCTTTATCAAAAATTATACTTGCATCTACTCTAAAAGTATCGGATTTAACATTAGGCGGTATGTTTAAACTAAGCTTAGTATTATAATCTAAATATTTATCATTAAGGTCTATAGTTTTTGTATATAATTTATCTATTTGAGAGATTAAAGTTTTAGGTCCAGATATTATTGTGTTTGAAGGATTAATAATAATATTTTCAATTTCAAGTCCTAATGAGGCTTTTCCTACAGTTTGTACTTCTATAGGAACAGTTTTATAAGCTAACTGGTCTAATACTACAGGTATTTTATTTGGAGTTATATTGATATTGAGTGATGAATAATCTGCATCATTTTCTAAATATACTCTATACATATTGCTTCCAATTTGTGCATTAGTTAAATCTATATAAGCAGAAAAATCTCTTGGAAGCTCATATATATTATCTTTAAATCCTTTTACGCTGACAGTTATAGTTTCTTTAATATTGTTTGCAATTAAAAGTTTTGCTGGAAGGTTTTTTATATTTAGTTTTGTGGTATATTCTTTATTGTATTCCTGCTGATATCTTACATATAAAAAAAGCATAAAAGACATTGATAAACATAAAGCTTTAATCCAAAATCTATTTGTTATATAGGATAACAATTTTTTATGTTTAAATTTTTTTATTATAATATCTTTCATTTTAATCTACTTTTACCTCTAAAAGTTCTCCAAGCCTTTTATATAATTCATCTCTGCTTAAATTATATTCTAATATCCCACCATGAACAATAGAGACGCATTGAGTTTCTTCTGATACCACCACCACAACAGCATCAGTTTGTTCAGATATACCAATTGCTGCCCTATGTCTGGTGCCTAATCTTCTATTTTTTATTTGAGGCTCTGTTTCTGTAAGGGGTAAATATGCACTTGCTGCCGCTATTCTATTTTCCATTATGATGGCAGCACCGTCATGTATGGGGTTGTTTTTAAAAAATATAGATTCTAATAGTTCTATAGAGATGTCGGCATTAATTTTTACTGCTTTGTCTACAAGAGAATGGAGAGATATATTTCTTTGAAACACTATTAAAGCTCCATAACCTTTGTATGATAAATTAAAAGTTGCACTCATAATTTTTTGTATTTGGTCTTCGTTGTATCCGAATGATTTTTTAAACAATGCTCTTCCGCCTAATATTCTTAGACCATGTTTTATTTCTGCCTGAAAGAGAACTACTATTGCAATAAGACCTACTTGGAAAAATTTATCAAATAACCATGAGAGGGTGGTAAGACCAAAAACTTTAGCTATTAATGTGATAAAGAAAAGGATTATAAAACCTAAGGCTATGCTGTATGCTCTGGTATTATACATAAGCATGTAAAAAATATAAAATAATATTGCTACTAAGATTATATCAAGACTATAAAAGAGATAACGCCAATTTGAAGTTGATATAAAATTGTTGATATTATACAGCATATATTTATTATATCATATATATGTATATTTGCAAATAATAAAAAATATTATAATATTGAAACTGAGGTGTTTTTTAATGTATTTTTCTAAAAGGTTAATAATAGTTTTTGTTTTTATTTTTATTTTTACTATGAGTGCTAATGTATTTGCTCAGAAAAATAGATTTGAAGTATTATTGAATGTGCCTTTTGGAATGAGCATTGGTTTTTCAGATTCTAAGCTTATTACTAATCCTACTGTGCTTAGCATGAAAAGTTTTGTGGATTTTGAGACTGGGGTTTCTTTGCAATTTGGATATATGTATTTAATATCTGATAGAATGGCTTTAAGCATATTGGCTGAGTTTGGATATAGCCATGATAGTTATTCTTATAGCTCTAAAGATTTAAAAACCACTTATTCTTATTATTTTGAAAATATTCTTGTTGGAGTTTTACCTAAGTTTATTATTGATAATTTTTCTATTGGTTTTGGAATTGGTGTGAAAATGCCTACGGTTGTAAACTATATAGAGAGAGTTGATAGTAAAAATATTTATAATACAAGTTTATATTACAGTGAGGCGGCTCCTGTTACTTTTATTAAATTAGCTTTTGATTATTCCTTTGTTATTAATAGATATATAAATATTAACCTTGGAAGCTATATTCTTTATGATGTATTTGTGCGGGTTAATAATCCTCATTATCAGTATCATAATATCAGTGCTCTTACTGTTGGAATGCAATTAGCTTTAAGATTTATTATATAATAATAAAAATAATAAAAAATTAAGGAGTGTATTATATGCATACTATTAATGTAAAAACTAACTCAAGATTTGACATTATAGACATCACTGAAGAAGTGAAAAAATGTATTTGTCAAGAGAATGCAGAATCCGGCATAGCGGTTATATTTACGCCTCACACTACTGCAGGTGTTGGTATTAATGAAAATGCAGACAGCAATGTTTTATTTGATATGAAGAATGCATTTAATAAAGTAGTTGCGCAGCATGATAATTATAGGCACTCTGAAGGTAATTCTCAGGCACATGTTTTGTCGTCTTTGGTTTCTCCGAGTTTAACTGTTATAATAGAAAATGGAGAAATAGTATTGGGAGTTTGGCAGGATATATATTTTTTTGAGTTTGATGGGGCAAGGAATAGAAAAGTTTATGTGCAGGTAATGAAAAAATAAATAGTATTATTGCACTTGGGAGGAGTAGCCCTTGTGCAATAATATTAGGGTTAATGTTTGTCTATTTTTGAAATTTCTTTTTTATAAAGTTTATAATTGAACCAATTAAATCTATTAATATTCACATATATATACCTTTTATATAAAAAATTATATAAAAAAAATATTATTTGTCAATATACATATATGAGGTATTTTAAAAAATCATCGGGTGGAAATGAACGCCGTTTTCTACTTTTATATTGTCATAAATAGCAACAAATCCCAATTTTTTATAGAAGTTTATAGCATAATCGCTTGAATTAACAGAGTATTTATCGCTTTTTATTATATCTTTAGCTCTTTCAAAAAGTCCTTTTCCTAAGCCTAATCTAAAATATTTATCATCAACAAACAAAAGTGATATATGATTATAATTTCTTATTTCTATAAACCCAACAATGATATTTTTTATTCTATCTTTAGCTTTAAGAATGAGAGAGCCGTTAATATATGTTCTCATTAGAATATTATCATGATTAATAAAAGTTAATATATTATTTTTCCCTTCATCGGTATCTAATGATGAATTGTATTTAAGATATATTCTTTTAGCTAAATTACTAATTTCTTCTAAATCTTCTATTTGGGCTGTTTTTATTTCAAAATTATTATTGATTAAACACATTCATAATTCTTTGAAAAGGCAAATGATTAGTATCTTTAATAAAATTGCCGTTTTTATAATATCTCAAATAAGGAATAAGGTCATTTTTCCATTCATTTTCTTTGAAGTTCATAAAGTCTTCATAAAGGCTGCTTTCATTGTAAGTACATATAAACACAGTTAAATCTATATCGCTATTTTGTTCATTAGCATTTAATTCTCTTTTTAATCCTTTCCAATCTCCGCACCAATCTTGTGTAAATATAGCAAGCACTTTTTCGGCAATATTTTTAATATTGCTGCTTACTTCTTTGTTTTCCATAATATATTTCATTTCATTATCATCTATATTTTTAAAAGTTATCATAATATCTCCCTTATTTAATTATATATATTTATTTACATATTTTATTTATAAAATACTATAGCATAATAATATTTTTATCAATAGAGTATATTTTCAAATTTTTCTATTACCTCATTAGGTTTTATTACTTCTCGGCATTCAAAGGTGTTAATGGAGCATTTTCTGCCGCCGCAGATGCAAGCTTTATTATCTGGTTTTTTTTCTATTATATGGCTGTTAACACCTATTGGAAAGTTTATACCGGCGGGTGTTGCAAAATATAGAGCCAAAGTAGGTATACCCACTATAGAAGCAACATGCATAGCTCCAGAATCGTTTCCTATAAATCCATTGCATAAGCTAAGTATTGCTGCTATGTTATCTAATGAAGTATATGGTATAATAGGTTCTTGTTTTAGCATGGATTTTATTTTATCAGATATTTCTTTTTCATTTGGAGTTGTTATAAATAAAGTTAAAGCATTATGTTTATGAGATAAATAATTTATAACTTCAGCAAAATATTCTTCTTTCCAGATTTTGCCAAAACTATTAGTAGCCCCTATGCCATAAGCAAATATTTTTTTATTTTCTGGATTTATAGTTTTAATATATTCTTTAGCATTGTTTAGTATATCTTCTTTTATATTTAACTTTATAGTAGGGCGAGGTTTATTGATGTTTATAGCTTTGAGTAAATTAACATAATAATCAGCAGTATGAATCCATCTTACACTTTCTCTCTCAACAGCGTCAGTAAGCATAAAACTTCTGTAGTCTGCTTTATATCCTATACGCCTTTTTATGCCATGTCCAAATATTCTAAAAGCACTTTCAAAAGAATTCGGAAAAAGTAAAGCCGTATCAAAATGATATTTTCTTAAAGCTGGGAAATTTTTTAATTCTATTACATCATCAACCAAACCGCTTACAGTAAGTATTCCAAACATTGATTTCTTTGCTAATACAGTTATTTTTATGTCTTTATATTCTTCTTTTATTAAATGTATTGCAGGTAAAGACATAACTATATCACCAAGCCAATTTGGAGCATGTATTAATAAATTTTTTATTTTCTTCATTAAGATATATCCAATTGAGAAACAAACTCTTCATATTTTGCTATAATACCAATACATACATTTCTATTCATAACAAGTTTATTAGTTTTTCTCGTATTAATAAAATAATCGTAAAGCATAGAAAAATCATTTCCATAGAAAATGCTAAGCCATGTATCTCTTGCCTCATCTACAACAGATGTGTTTTTAGATTTTATTATATAATAATTTAATTTCTCTTCTTTATCTTGAACAGATATTACAACCTCTATTTCATTATCATTTATTAAAGTAATTTGGTCTTGTATATATGTTTTTTCTATTATACTATCATTATTTTTTATAATAAACTCTTCTTTATCTATAGTGTTGTTAGAATGATAATAAACATTTTCAAATATCATTTTTACTATAAATGGTTTTAAGTCTATATTGATAGCCTTCGTTTCTATTAAAGTTTTAGCTAAATTAGCCACCCCTACATCGAGAAGTGTTAATGTAAGTTTATTATTATCTATTTCTAAATTATTAATAATGCATCCATGCATCTGATTAAGCCCCAAATAATTTAAAGATTTTCCAAGCCTATTTGAGTTTGATAAAATAAAGTTTCTATATATTTTTTCCTCTATATAAACCTCATCAAATACTTTATCATCTAATACAATAGCATTTTTATCAGCCCTTATTTCGTATTGATTGTAAAATATAGTCTCGTATATACTCGGAGAAAGCAAAGGGGCTAACTCATATAATTTTTTATTACTATAATAATCCATACTAAGTTATACAACATTCCCTATATTTTTTATATCATATTCTATATTAAATAATTGATATTTTGTTTTTATATTTTGTTTAATTAAATTGTTATTAACACAACTGCATACAACATTTATATTTTTTTCTTTAGAGAGTTTTTCTGCTATATCTTCTCCTTTTATAATATCTTTTAAAGTGGTATCATTCATAAGGTGGGTGTTATTTACTATGCCTGTAACATTTAATGTTAGTGCAGCTTCTATAGATATAAGATGCCCCAATGCAAGTTCAAATGTTGAATTTTCTTTTCTGTTTGCATTCAAAACAAAAAATACATCAGTTTCATCAGTTTGAACATATTCTCTAAAAGTAGCAAAAGATAAGCTTCCAACAGAGTTTCCTCCCATGTCTATTATTCCTACAATATCTTTATTATTAAATATAGAATAAACTTCAGCAGATACTGCAGGCAAATCTGAACCAGATTGAGGAAGATAAGTTCCTATTATTTTTATATCTTTATCTTTTAGGTTTTGAGAATGTTCTCTTGAGCGAAAGTAAGGATTAACAACATCCAAGTCGGCTATATATATTTGCTTTTCTGTTTTGTTTTTTAAATAGATGGCATAATTAATGGAGAATGTTGTTTTCCCTGAGCCATAATGTCCGCATATTATAGTTACCCTATTATTTTTTATATTCATATCCACCTACATTAAAAAACTTTTTTATAGAATATTTCATATTATAATATAATATATTTTAGAATATTTTCAAATTTTAGTATACATAATTATTATGTAATTATTATAATACCATTGTTTTTGTAAATAAAATAATTTTATAATAAATAATTTTATATGTTTTATATATATATAAATTATAAATATATATTTTTAAGTATATGTAAAAAAAATAATTAAATTAAAAATATAGTCGATACTATATTATAGTTTAAAGTAGGTAAAGTATTATGAGATATATATTAATAATGATGATTTTGTTTTGTGCTAATTTGTTTAGTCAATATGCTACTAATGACGCCTATACACCTCCGCAAAACAATAACACAACAACAACAGAAGAAAGTTATATAACCAATGATGCTGTAGTTGGAAGAAAACCTGCAGTAATTAATGTGCCTATCACAGGATTTAAAAATATAAAATTAGGCTCCACAAGAGAAGACACAATTAGAGCTATATTAGAAGATAATACTATGTTGCTTCCTAAGGAGTATATGCTTAATACAAACGGTGTTGATTTGGCTTCTGAGGAGAGTGCTGATTTTTTATCTTTAGAAGAGAATAAGTTTTATAAGAGCGGATATTTTATTTTTAAAGATGATTCTTTATATTCTATTACTATATATTTTCAGCCTGACCAGGTGGATTTTTTAGAATTATTATCTTCTTTGTCGGCTAAATACGGTAAGGGAGCTTTTTTGGATGCTGAGACAGTTTCTTGGCAAAATGGAGATAATAGAATTATATTGGAACGTCCGAGTATTATTAAATATATTAATATGAATAATATTACAACTACTTCTCAAACGAGAATAAGAGAGAAAGAATCTATACCTCCTCAAAACAATAGAAAAGAGATATTGGAAGGGCTTTAATTTTATGCATAATACTATTTTAACAATTTTTTTATTTGTTTTATTTAGTTTATTTGGATTATTTATTTCTTGCGGGAGTGGGAATAAAAAAGTAGAGATTATTTTAAGCGATGAAAAAGAAGAGGCTGTTGAGGTAAAAAATTATGATGAAGAAGAATTAAAAACAAGTGCTTTAAAATCTTTAGAAGAGTTTTTGTCTTTGCCTTATGATGAAGAGAGTGTAAAGATGGCTTATGATAATTTTTATTCATCTAACTACAAAGAAGTTTTAGCTAAGACACGCAATGTGAAAAATGCAGATGAATATGCTGCTTCTAATCCTTCATTAGATTTTGAGTTTGAAGCAAAGATAGAAAAAGTTTATGGTATAAAGCTTGAAGGAAAAAATGCTTATATAGATGTTGCTACTTCTGTTTATGATAGAGTAAATAAATCCACAGCAAATATGAGGCAAACATTTATTATGGAGCAGGAAAATAATAAATGGGTCATTAATTAATTTTTTATAATTTTACTAATATTTTCAACAGTAAATATTTATCAAAAGTATTAAAATTAATATATTTAAAGTGTATTAAGTTAAAAAATATTTGAAGAATAAAAAAATATTAATGAAAAGAATAATATTCCGAGAATATTAACATAATACTTTATTTAGGAGTTTGACCTTGAAAGAGCCAATAATAGCTGGTGTAGATATCGGCACTTCATCAATAAAAACTGTAATAGCAAGGGTTAATGAAGATAAACTTGATATTATAGGCATAGGGGAGAGCGAGAGTGACGGCATTAGAAAGGGTATTATAGTAAATATAGATGCTGCTGCTGATGCTATAGAGAAATCTATCAATAAAGCAGAAGATATGGCAGGTCTTCAGGCTCCTGATGTGATAGCTACTATAGGCGGCGACCATATAAAGGGCATGAATAGTAAAGGGGTTATAGGTGTTAATACAAAAGATAAAGAGATAACTCCATTAGAAATAGAGAGGGTATTAGAAAGTGCGAAAAATGTTCGTTTGCCTTCAGATATAGAGATTATAGAAACTATAGAACAGGAATATTCTTTAGACGGTCAAGATGAGATAAAAAATCCTATAGGAATGTCTGGTACAAGATTAGAAACTAAGGTTCATCTTATCACTGGGCTTAAATATGTTAGTGAAAACTTAAGAAGAACTTTAAACAAGATGAAGTTCAGCGGCAAAGATTTTATAGTGAGTGTACGCGGAAGTGCCGAGGCTTGTCTTACAGAAGATGAAAAAGAGCTTGGAGTGGTTGTGTTTGATATAGGTCATTCTACTACATCACTCATGGTTTTTCTGGAAGGCTCTGTTTGGCATACTGCTGTTATACCTATAGGAAGTCAGCATATCACAAACGACATAGCCGAAGGTTTGAGGGTAACTATTCCTACAGCAGAGAGATTAAAATGCGAATATGGCTGTGCTTTTGTTGATATGGTAGGCGATAAAGAAATAGTAGAAGTTCCTACTACAAGCGGCAAGAGTAAGGCTATTCCTAAGAAGTTTTTAACAGAAATTATACAAGCGAGAGTAGAAGAGATACTCAGTTTATGCGGTAAAGAATTATCAAAAATGAAATATATAGATTCTTTATCTGCTGGTATGGTTTTTACAGGAGGCGGTTCTTTGCTTCCCGGTTTAGTTGAATTAGCTAAAGCTTATCAAAGCACAGTGAAAGGTTCTATGCCTATTACAGCGAGAATAGGAGTTCCTAATAATATTTACGGCATTACTGATATTGCTAATAATCCGGCATATTCTGCAGTTATTGGCATACTTATGATGAGCTTAGACGAGGCTACTAAGGTTAATATCCCTAATGCTAAAAAAACAACCGAGAAAAAAAGATTTACATTGAAAATAAAAAATCCGTTTTCAGAGTTTTTTAAATAGATATTTATTAAAAATAAATAAAAAAATCATATAAAATTATGATTATTTTATAATGTTAATTTAATATTTTAATTTTTAGATTATGTCAACTAAAATTACACATTATTTTTATAGATTTAGTTATTTTTATTAAATCTACTTGACAAATTGGGTAATTTAGTGTATAAAATACTATTATTATGCTTATTAATTAGTACAAGGAGTGCAATAAATTATGAAAAAGTTATTCGCAGTATTAGCTTCTATTTTTGTTGCTGCATCTGCTTACGGTGTAACAAATTCAACTTTAATTGATTTTGCTATAACAGGTAATGCTGATAATTTGCAGCCTGCAGGAGATGATACAAATGAAGTAGTTTCTGTTCAGCAAAATCTTTACAACGATAACTGGGTAGTATGGTTGAATGAATCTGCTAGATTAACAGAAAACCGCAGGAATTCATATGTTACTAACGTAGATAGTAAAGGTAATAACGGAGCTTGGGAAGCTGGAAAAGTTCTTGGTGTAAGAGTACATTTCCCATTACAAGCTTGGAATAGCTATGCTTTAGTAAAACCTGCTTATCAACTTGAAATGTATGGCGGAACTGATGGTACAAAATATACAGACGGCAAAGGTGTAATACACAATGTTGGCGAAATTAAATCTATTAGTTCTTGGGTATATGGACGTAATTATTTAGTTACTTATTTTGTAAACTTACAAAATGAATTAGGCGAGTTAAAATCTTATCCTATGGGTGCTCTTTACTTCAGCGGTTGGAGACAAGTAAAATGGGAAAATAGAGAATATTTAGCTAATGTTCGCGACAGAGTATTAGTAAGAAAACCTCTTTATCCTAGAATGATTCCTTCTGTAAAATTAGACTCTTTAGGTTTCTATAGAACTAAAGATACTCAAGGCGGAGATTTCATTGCTTATGTTAAAGACGTAACTATGGAATATGATGTAGTAGTTGTTGATTTTGAAGAAGATATCGACGATGAAGCTACTTGGCAGTTATTAAAAACTGAAAATGAAAGAAAACAAGCTATTGAAAATGCTAGAGTTCGTGAAGCTGCTGAGTTACAAGAATTAGAACAAAGACGTATTAATGGCGGCGATGCTCAGCAACAAGATGCTGGTGCAGCAGCTCAAAATACACAAACTGAAGAAACTGCTGCTCAATAATAATTAAGCGAGTTTAAAAAGTTTTAAGGGGAAGCAAATATTTAAGTTGTTTCCCCTTAATTGTATTTTATAAAATCATATTTTATAATAAGTTTTTAATTTTAAGGATTTATTTATGAAATTAATGAATCAACCTATATTAGATAAAAATGATTCTTTATATATTTGTATAGATTTGCAAACCAAGCTTCTTCCTGCTATGGATAATTTGGATAATCTTATAAAAAAGTCTAATATTCTACTAAAAACTTCTGAAATATATAACATACCTCTTTTAGTTACTGAGCAGTATCCTAATGGTTTAGGAGCCACAGATGAAAGAATAATTCTTCCTAAGCATCATAAATTATTTGCTAAGACTCATTTTAGTGTTTTTGCCACTGAAGATTTTGTTCAGGAGTTTAATAGTTTAAATAAAAAAAATATTATAGTGTTTGGAGCTGAGACACATGTATGCGTATATTATAGTGTTTATCATTTGCTTCAAAATGGATATAATGTTTATGTGGCTGCTGATGCTTGTGCTTCGAGGACTGATAATGATAAACAGATTGGCTTAGAGCAGATGAGGAAATTGGGGGCTAATATTATAACTGCTGAGATGGTTCTTTTTGGATTTATAGAGAGTTCAAAAGTGCCTAATTTTAAAGATTTAAGTAATTTATTAAAATAATAAGGAGAATAATTATTATGAGAAGAAAACTTATAGCTGGTAACTGGAAAATGAATAATACTAACAAAGAGGCTTTAGAGTTAGTAAAACAGTTAAAAGATTTAGTAAAAGATGTGAAAGACAGAGACATTATGATAGCACCTACTTTTACTTGCTTGAGCGATGTTAATAATGCTATTAAAGGAAGCAATATCAAATTAGGAGCACAGAATTTATATTTTGAAGAGAAGGGTGCTTTTACTGGTCAGATTTCTGCTGATATGCTTTTGGCTGTAGGATGTGAATATGTTATTATAGGGCACTCTGAATGCCGTGATATATTTGGCGAAAAAGATGAACTTATAAACAAAAAAGTAAAAAGAGCTTTAGATAAAAATTTAGTTCCTGTTTTATGTGTTGGTGAACATTTAGAAGAGAGAGAGAAGGGCATTACTTCTAATATAGTAAGCAGTCAAGTAAAAGAGGCTTTCAAGGGTTTAAGTGAAGCTGAGGCTAAAAAGGTAGTTATAGCTTATGAACCTGTTTGGGCTATTGGTACTGGTAAAACTGCTACTCCTCAAGATGCTGATGATGTACATAAAACTATAAGAGACACATTAAAGTCTATTTATAATGAGAGTGTTGCTGAAGGTATGATTATACTTTATGGCGGAAGTGTTAATGAGAAGAATGCTGATGATTTACTTAATATGCCTAATATAGATGGTGCTTTAGTCGGCGGTGCTTCTTTGGTTGCTGACAAGTTTGCAAGAATAGTTAATTATATAGCTAAGTAAATTATTAAATAATTTTTATTTGAAAGGGGGATATAAGTCCCCCTTGTTTTATTTTTTCATTTATATTATTATATTTAAACTATAATATATGGGTTTTTAAATGAAAAAAGTTGCGTACATTTTTTTGTTATTTTCTTCTTTACTCTTTTGTCAAAATGCAGAGATATCAAAAAAAGATTTTTATTTTCTTAAAGGAAATATTGGTAATACTCCTATAAGTATGTATTTATATAGAGATAATAATAATCTTGTAGGGAGATATTATTATGATACTATAAAACAAATTATTAGCCTAAAGGGAAATATAAACGGAAATAGTTTTCATCTTGATGAGAGCATTAATGATAGGATAATAGGTTCTTTAGATGGTGAAGTTAATGACGAGATGGTTTTTATGGGTAATTGGGTTTCAGCTGACAAAAACAATACTTTCAATTTTTCTTTTTCTTTAGATAGTAATTATCCTATAAATAAAATTAAAATTATAAATGCTAAATTAGATATTAAAGATGATAATGGGAGTTTCGAATCAAGCAGAGATGCAATTATTATAGAAAACTATAAAAACACAAAAGCAATAAACAGAATATCTTTAGACATTGATGAAACTAAATCTATAGATGAAGAAAGTATAACGGCAGCACTTAATAATTTAATTTTATCACAATATAATACTTGGAAAGAAACCATTGCTGAAAATGATAAGTTTAATATGCAAAGAAATATTGATATATCATTTATAGATGATAAGATAATATCGTTTTCTTTATATAATTATTCTTATGCAGGCGGGGCTCATGGTATATATAATGTTCAGCCTAATATATATTTAATATCAACTGGAAAGAGAGTGGGGTTGAATGTATCTGAGCTTATAGATGATGTAGCGGATATTGACTTAATTAATTTAATGCGTACAAAACTTACAGCGAATATGTCAGAATCTGATTTTTTTGATTTTGATTCTATTACATTAAGCGATACATTTGACATTACTCCAACAGGCATAAAGTTTATATGGCCTGCTTATAAGATATCCGATTATGCACATGGTATTATTGAAATAGAGTTTAGATATTCTGAATTAAAGCCGTTTGTAAAAGAAGATTCTGTGTTTATGTATTTATTTGAGTAGGTGAGTTGTTTTATGAATGATAAAGATATACACCCTATAATGAAAGAGCTTACAAAAGTTACCAAGTCTATGCCTATGCCTGTGGTAACAGAGATAAAGCTTATTACAAACAGAGATGCTTATAAAATATTAATTTCCACTATGCTTTCTCTTAGAACAAAAGACCCTACAACAAGAGATGCTTCAATGAGGCTGTTTGAAAAGGCAGGCAGTGCCAAAGAGATGATAAAGCTTACAGAAGAAGAGATTGCTAAGCTTATTTACCCTGTGGGTTTTTATAATGTGAAGGCAAAAAATATACTTGAAGTTTCTAACATGATTATTGATAATTATAATGGGGAAGTGCCTGATGAGATTGATGAACTTTTAAAACTCAAAGGGGTAGGGAGAAAGGTTGCCAATTTAGTAGTTACAGAGGCTTTTGATAAAGACGGAATATGTGTTGACACGCATGTACATAGAATATCAAATAGATTCGGTTATGTTCACACCAAGACGCCGGAAGAGACAGAGTTTGCTTTGAGGGAGAAATTGCCTAAAGAATATTGGCGGGTTTATAATGACACATTAGTTGTTTATGGACAGAACCTATGTAAGCCCATTAGCCCTTTATGCAGTGAATGTACGGTTTCACAGTATTGCGACTATTTCAAGAACAAGAAATAAAATTTTTATGTTTTTATTATTTGCAGGGCTTTGCCCCCTGCGAAGCGTGCCCGTAGGGTAGCACCCCAGTTCTTTTATTGGTATAAAAGACCAAAAGAACTGCATTTAATAGATTATAGCTTTTTATGTATAGATAAAAATATCTTATATTTATATTTACCAATATACAAAGCTATAACACTTGCACTTTTTGCAACTTTTTGCGGCGGGAAAAAGTTGAATAAAAATAAAAACATAAATTATAGTTATTTAATATATACTAAAAAAATTTAAGTTTTTTGTTTGTGGTGGCTTTGCCCCCACACCCCCAGTTCTTTTATTGGTATAAAAGAACCAAAAGAACTGCATTTAATAGATTATAGCTTTTTATGTATATCAAAATATAGCTATTGTTTTATATATTCCAAAATATAAAGCTATAACACTTGCACTTTTACGAAGCGTGCCCGGAGGGCAAAAACTTTGTTACGGTAAAAGTTGAATAACACAAAACACAAAAAATATAATCCTTCAATTAAGCACTAAAAATTATACCCAACTTCAAATTCAAAAGTAAATGGCTTTGCTACTGAATAGCCTGATAACATAGGGGTTCTATTCAAAATATTCTTAAAATGCATAGAAAATATTAAATGCTTAAACCATATAGAATAAAATGATATATTTAAATTATAAAACTTTTTTAATTTTGAAAAGAGAAGTATACAGCAAAAAAAATCTATGTCAAGAAATATTATTTTTTTATATTTCTTAATATTAATATTATGCTTGACATGCAGGCGTTTTTTTATTATTATATCACAAATATTTCTTATGCTTATTAGTTTTATGGAGAGAGTATTGTGATTAGCTATTTTCAAAAGAACAAGAAGAGAAAAAGTATATTAAATAAAATTAAAGAAAAAAGAATAATTATAAATGATTTTTACGTGCCTTTAGGTATAGTTCCTGCAGAGTCTTCTAAACCTAAAGAGGGTGTGAGTATAGAATTAAAAACTTCTGAAGACAGTGATGATATGTATTCTTACAGCATTTCAATATCAGCAAATAGGCTTTCAGATTTATTTCTTAAATTAATAAAATTATTGCCATATTACGCTACTATGGTGATAGAGAGAAAGAGCGAAGATATAAACAGAGAGTTTGATGTGCTTATGAGCGACCCTGATATATCTTTAAGCGAGATTAGAAGGGTGTTTAAAAAATATAATGAGCTTTGGGTAGAATGCGGTTTTGTTGGTTTTGGGGTTATTGATGAGTATAATGATTTTGAGATTTTTATTAATTTAGATAAAGAAATCATTATAAACACTCCTTTTAAAAATATTAAAAAGATTAACAGAATATTAGATTCTTTTAATCTTTTAGATGAGACTCCTGTTTTTATTAGTTCTGATATTCACTGGCATTATTCTTTATCTTCTATAGTATCTTATGAGAGTTATAGCGAAACTTATGAATATATATTTGATTATTATGATATTATTAATAATTTAAAGCATAGTTTTGGTTTTGTGATGATTAATGATGATGAGAAAATAATAGATAAAGAGCCTAAATGGTGGAATGTTACTGTTCGCTGTCTTGGTAAGTGTAAGACTGTATCTTTTGTTTCTACATATTACATAGTAGCAAACACAATAGAAGAGATGGAAACTGTAATAGAAGAAAAAATGAAAGAGCTTGATATAGAGTATTATTATATATACGACTATTACAATGTTGACCCTAACAATTATCATCATAAAAGCGTAAACTTATCAAACAAAGATAATTTATTTTTTAGGAAAGCACCTTTTGGAATATGGGCAGAGTCTGACATATTTATAAGCAAGGTAAAAGATATTAGTTTGTTTTATATAAATAGAAGTTATGAAAGAGCATATTAAAAATCAATTTAAATACTGTCCCTATTGCGGAGAGAAAGATTCTTTTATATATAATGGTGTAAAGATATTTAATTGTTCAAAGTGCGGGAGGAGCTATTTTGTTAATCCTGCTTCTGCGGGCGGAATGGTTGTTGAAACACCTAAAGGCATTGTATTTGTTGAGAGAAAGTTTGAACCTAAGAAGGGTTATATTGATTTGCCTGGCGGGTTTTGCGAGCCTTATGAAAAAATAGAAGATGCTGTTAGAAGAGAGCTTTTTGAAGAGACTAATATAAAAATAGATAATATACATTTTCTTATAAGCGGTAGTAATGAGTATATTTATGAAGGCATGATGTATGTTACTACTGATATGTTTTTTTATGCCAAAATAGATTATGTGCCTGATGTTAAACCTTCTGATGATGCATCTGAGGTGGTATTTATAAAAAAAGAGAATATTGATTTTGACAGATTAGCTTTCAAATCATCAAAAGAGGCTTTAAGAGAATATATTAAAATAACTCAGTAATTATATGATAATAAGTGCAAGCAGAAGAACGGATATTCCTTGTTATTACTGTGATTGGTTTTTTGACAGAATAAAAGAGGGGTATTGTTTAGTAAGAAATCCTTTTAACAGTCATCAGGTAAGTAAAATAGATTTGTCGGCTGATGTTGTTGATTGTATAGTGTTTTGGACTAAAGATGTCTCTCCTATGATTGATAAACTATATTTAATTAAAGACTATAAATATTATTTTCAATTTACAATTAACTCATACGGTGAAGATATAGAAAATGTTATTTCAAAGAGAAAAGAGAAAATAATATATTCGTTTAAAAGGCTTTCAGAGAAGATAGGAAAAGAAAAAGTTTTGTGGCGTTATGACCCTATTATTTTAAGCGATAAATATAGCCTTGATTATCATAAAAAACATTTTGAATATTTAATAAAAGAGCTTCATAACTATACCAAAAAATGCATAATAAGTTTTGTTGATATCTATAAAAAAATAGAAAGCAAAATAAAAGATATAAATATAAAAAAAGATGATGAGCATATTTTTGAATTATCTTCTTTTATTAGCGATATTTCTAAACATTATAATATAACTGTAGAAGCTTGCTGTGAGGATTTGCCTAATATTGCTAAAAGTAAATGCATTGATGAAAAGCTAATATCAAAGATAGTAGGGTATAATATAAAAGCAAAGAAAGACAAAAATCAAAGGCTTAATTGCGGGTGTGTTGAAAGTATTGACATAGGAGCTTACAACACTTGCTTATCTGATTGCATTTACTGTTATGCGAATAATAAAAATAACATCAAAAACTCTTCTGTATTTTTGGAGCAGTATAAGCAATTAAGTGATTTGGATATTGTTACAGAGAGAAAGTGCTATTCTTTAAAAGAGTAATTTATAATTTTATATATTTTTTTATATTTTATAATTTTTTAAAATGTATATAATTAAAAATTATGGAGGATGTTATGGACTTAGAAAAAAAACTTGAACAATATTATGAAATCAATATAATGGATAATATAAAAATATGCGAATCTACAAATGATTTTAGCAAAATAAGAATGGGTCCTTATGATTATTTTTATAGTCAAGATGAATTTTTGAAAGATTATTTTTCTATAGAAGATGAGAAATTAAAAAAAAGATATGAACATTTAATGAAGATATTTATTTACGGAAAAGATAAGAAAGGAGAATACGGATATAGGTATGTTATTTTTGATTATATAGTCAATAGAGATTTTGAAAAGTCGCTTAGATATCTTACCTATGAATATGATAAAAAATATAAAGAGTATTCAAGAACTCTAAATGGTGAAGGTTCAATATATAAAGTTTTTGATGATTTTAATAAATACTTTAGCAAAGAGTTTCATAAATATACAGATAAATATATTGATATTATTAATAACAATGATAATAAAAAAATATTAAAAAAAATGGACAGAGATGCTGTAATACCATTGATTGCAATATGTTCTGTGATAAAAAATAATAAAGAATGCGATGAAAAATATATTAATGCAGCTATAAAATCATTCGATGTTCTTCCTAATGTTTATGATACTTTAAATGTAATTGCTGCTCTTTTGGATAAAAATGAAGATATAAAAAATAAATTTATAGAAGTGCTTAATAAAAATGAAGAATATATCATTGACATGAATATTATACTTGGATATTATTTAAGAACATTAGATTATACAAATCCTTATAAAGCTAAAGAGAAATTCTTTAATGCAATAAATTATCCAAATGATTTTACATTTATAGCACAGCATTTTGAGAACTATTTTCATTATGAGTTTATTTATGGGGCAAGAGATTTATATTTGAATCATAAAGAAGATTTTTATAAAATTTATAATTTTGTAGGAAACAGTTTAAATAGTGATAGGTACAATATTAATAGAAATAATGATAGAAACAAAAGAATATTTTTAGTGCTTAGCGGTATTTTATTAGAACATAATGATAAAAAAATAGACAATAATAATTTAAAAAAAGCTGCTGCTGTATTACAAACAATAGTGAATCATTTTACAAAAGAGGATACTGATAGATATACGAAACTTCCTCTTTTTTCTACTACAGAAAATATTGAAGAGATATTTGATAAAGATAAAAATAAAAACTTTGATGAGCTTATTAAATATTATACAGATAAAAGAAATGCTTATGTGCTTTACAGCAGATGGGATACTGCTCCAGAAATAAGACTTAATTCAGAGCTTTATTATATATATCCGTTGTTTAATTATGACAGTGATGAAACAAAAAAATATAAAAAGTTTGCTATTGATGTTTTGAAATATTTGCCTATTCATCTTGGAATAAGAAAATATATAGAAGTTCAAGCCTCTATAGGAAATAAAACTCTAAAAGAAGTTATTGACAGTTTATTAAATAACAAAGAATTAAATATTACATTAAAAGAAATTTTATTATCATATTATTTTGATTATGCGGGAGATGCTTCTGGGTATTATTATAATGATGGAAGATGTTTGCCTACGCTTTATCATGAGCTTAGATGTTTAGATGAAAATAATAATGTAGTGATAAACAGTGTGAAAGATGAATTATTTAAAAGCTATTTTGATGAAGTGCTAAATATATTAAATGATGATAAGTTTCTAAAAGATAATATAGCACCAAACAAAAACGCTGCATTAGATTTATTGAAGAGTATATATAATAAAATTAATGATTATAATATAGTTTACAAAGTTCTTGAAAATACAAATAGGGCAGAGGTTAAAAGATATTGTTTAAAACTTATTTCTGACAATGAAGCTATTACAAGAGAGTATGTTGAAAAAATGTCTGAAAAAATAAAATCGTCAGAGCTTAAAGGAGCTTTAAAAAATATTATTAAGAATTGGAACTTAAAAAAATACGGTGATAATTTCAAAAGTATTGATGAGGCGTTGGAGTTTATTGACATTTACTACAACAAAAACTATGAGAAAAATATAAAGTTTTTAGATGATGTTAAGCTTACAAAAGTTTTATACAAAAATGGCAAAGAGGCTGATGAGAGAGTATTTAAATATATTGTTATGGAGTATATGAATTTAGTAGAGCCTGCAAGATTAAAAGACTGCGACATGCTTGTTGATATTCTTGATGATTCTTCATTTGCTGATGCTTTGGAGAGTCTTTATAGTTATTGGAGCGATTCTAACTATGAAGCTGCAAAGAAAAATATATTAATACCTTATTTGATATATTCTTATGATTTGAAAATAGATAAGGTTTATCCGCTCATAAAAGAGTTTGCAAAAGGCTCACGTACTGTTATGGCAGGATTTATTATAAAGTGTATGGCATTAAACGGAAAAAACTATGCATTAATATTGGTAGACGGACTTACAAGAAAAGCTCCTACTGCAAAAATAAAAGAAGTTGCAATAGAGACAATGGAGAATGCTGCTTATATGCTTGATATGACCGCAGATGAGCTTTCAGATAGAATAATACCTAATTTTGGATTTAATCAAAAAGGCGAAAAAGTTCTAAACTACGGCGGAGAAGCTAAAAGAACATTCACATTATCAATAAACAATAATCTTGAACTTACAATTACAGACAATGAAAAAGAAAAGATAATAAAATCACTTCCTGCCCCAAACAGCAAAGACGATAAAGCAGAAGCAGACAGTGCCAAAAAAGAATATACTACCCTCAAAAAAGAAATAAAGACTTTGATACAGAATCAGAAAATAAGGCTTCAAAAAGTGTTATTAAACGGCAGAAAATGGACTTACAACAATTTTAAAACTGTATTTGTAGAAAACCCAATAATGAACATGTTTGCTTTAAAACTTATTTGGGGTGCTTATGATGAGAACAACAATTTAATACAAAGTTTCAGGTATATGGAAGACGGCACTTTTAATACTGTTGACGAAGAAGAATATACTCTAAAAGAAGATAGCTTAATAACTTTAGTTCACCCTTTAGAATTAGATTCTAACACTATAGAGAAATGGAAAAGTCAATTATCAGATTATGAGATAGTTCAGCCGATAGAGCAGCTTAATTTAAAATATGAAGAGATTACAGAAAAAGACATTAATGAAGATAGAATTAATTCTTTAAACTCCAAAACAATAAAGGCAGGAGTATTAATGTCATTAGCAAGCAAATACGATATGGCAAGAGGTGAGACTATGGATGGAGGAAGTTTCTCTGAGTACATATTAAAAGACAGTTACCTTAACATATCAGTTCACATTTCATTTGACTATATGTATTTCGGAATGGACGCTAATGAAGATGTTGGTTTTGGGGACATTGAGTTTTATGAGATTAGTGACGGCATTGAGACTTTGATTAATCCTCTAAAAGTTAATAAAAGATTTGCTTCATCAATTTACAGTATAGTGAAGAGCGTTTTTGCTGACTAAGTTTATTTAACACGCACGGTAATTAGATTAGAAATTTAAAGTAGTTAATAATGCAATTTGTGTTGTTAACTACTTTTTTGTTTGTCGTGCGGTTTAAGATTTATATGTAAAAATCTATACTTCTTAAATGCAGTTCTTTTGGTTCTTTTATACCAATACCGAGTAGGTGCCTATCGGCAAAAGAACTGTGGGCGTGGGGGCAAAGCCACCACAAATAATAAAAAACATAAAAATTTTATTGTTCTTTTTCCCCCCTTTAGGCTTTCTGTTTTTTCTTTTGTTTATGTCTTGATTTTCTTTTTTGTTTATGCTGTTGTTTTAGCTGCCCACCCAAGTTTTTTTATTTTTTAGTTTACATAACGCACGCTAAGATGAGCAAGGTTTGTAAATCGATTAATAATATAATTTTTGTTATGTTTAATAATAAGTTTACCGTGCGGAAAATGAAGCATTATTTAAAATAAAAATTTAATTACATTTCCCCCCTTTAGGCTTTCTGTTTTATTTTGTTTATGCGTTGATTTTCTTTTTTGTTTATACTGTTATTTTAGCTGCCCGCCCAAGATTTTTTTAAATTTATAGTTCGTACAACGCACGCTAAGATGAGCAAGGTTTGTAAATCGATTAATAATATAATTTTTGTTATGTTTAATAATAAGTTTACCGTGCGGAAAATGAAGCCCTGATTCAAATAAAAATTTAAATTACGTTCCCCGCCCTTTAGGCTTTCTGTTTTTTATTTTGTTTATGCGTTGATTTTCTTTTTTGTTTATACTGTTGTTTTAGCTGCCCACCCAAGTTTTTTTATTTTTTAGTTTATATAACGCACGCTAAATTAAGCAAGGTTTCTAAACTAATTAATAATGTAGTTTTTATTATATTTAAAAATCTTTTCACCGTGTGGTAAATGAAGCCCTGATTCAAATAAAAATTTAAATTACGTTCCCCGCCCTTTAGGTTTTCTGTTTTTTCTTTTATTTATGCGTTGATTTTATTTTTTTTGTTTATACTGTTATTTTAGCTACCCGCCCAAGATTTTTTTAAATTTATAGTTCGTACAACGCACGCTAAGCTAAGCAAGGTTTGTAAATCAATTAATAATATAATTTTTGTTATGTTTTAAAACAATTTCACCGTGCGGTATTTTTGATATAGTCAAAGCAGAGTAGGTGATGTAAATTCTATTTATCATTTTGCTTCATTATTGACTTTAATATTATGTTTGTTATAATATTCTAAATAAGTCTTTAAGGAGAATAATATATTATGAGTTTAAATATAGAAGATAAAGGTAAAGCAAAAATTGTTATGTTAGAAGGTAAATTAGATGTTAATTTATCTGTATCTTTAGAAAGTGAGTTAGATGCATTAATAGATTCTGGAAGTAATAATTTAATTTTAGAGATTTCTAAAGTTGAATATTTAAGTTCAAGCGGAATTAGAGTGTTTATTAATATGATGAGAAAGGTAAAAGATAAAAACGGAAGACTTGTTTTAGCTTCAGTGCCAGGCTCAATAAAAAAAATATTAAAAACTGTAGATTTAGAAGATTTATTTGAAGTTTTTGATACTGTTGATGAGGCTTTAGCTACATTCTAAAATATTTTGAATGTTTTGTTTTAAGAATAATGATTTTTTAATTATTATTATAAAAGGTTTATGAAATTAAGGCTATTATTATTACCATTATTTATTTTATTATCTTGTGCATCCAGTCAAAAGAGTGCAGATTCTATTTTTAATAGCAGACCTTTTTTAAGAGAGTATAAAAGATATTCTCTAACTTCTGGAGAGGGGAATCCTGTATTAGATTCAGTTATAGACAGGGAAGGAACTTGGGTATATTATTCGAGAGAAAATGCAGGAAATACTGATATATTTGCTGTAGATTCTTATACGCTTGAAACTTTTAGGCTCACAAGAAGCCCGGGAATAGACTCCTCTGTATCTGTGGATAGTAAATCAAAATATTTGGTATTCTCTTCTACGAGAGATGATGCTTTTTCTGATATTTATTTATACAAATTAGTTAATCTTGGTATTAGAGCTTCAAAAAATAATTTAGAAAATTTAGAGCAGAGTATAATAAGAATAACAGACTATAAAGGCTATGATACAGACCCAGAAATCTCTCATAATGCCGATATGATAGCTTTTGTTTCAGACAGAGAAGATAATATAAAAAAACTCTTCACAGTTAAGCCAAATGGTAAGGAAATAATTAAAAGAGCAGATATAGAAGCCTCTTCTCCTACATTCTCTTTTAATGACAGACATATTGCTTTTATTACTTCAAAAATAGGTGAGCCTTATTCTCAATTAGCAGTAGTAGACTTGCAAGCTAACTCCTACATCACAAATGATATTCAAACCAATTTGATGATTTTAACTGATACTAAAACCTTTAAGTTTAATCCGTCATTTTACAACAACGACACTATAATTTATTTTGAAATAGCAAATGATACTGATAAAGACGGTAATTTAACATATAATGATAAAAGAAGATTAATGTCTTATTCTTTGTCTACAGGACAATATTATGTATTAGAAGAAAATACAAGTTTAAGCACATTTAATGTAGCTTATGAATCTGCTTTAGTAGGAAGCTATGTATTAAGCACTTCAGGCACTAGTATAGTAACTATGGGCTCTACCAAAGAATATTTCATTAAAGATGCTAATGCTAATGATATGTATAATACCTTTGTTGCTTTGCCTTATAACAGAAAAGTTGAAGTAATAGAGAAGTTTTCAGAGTATTTCCCTTCAGATGAAGATAGGGGCAATGTATCAAAGGCTTATTTCGATGTAATGTATCAGGCCTATACTAATAACAACAGAGATATTTACAATACTTCAAAAAATGTTCTAACAACAGAATATACTAACACTTTTTACGGATTTTTGGCTTTAAAGATAGATGAAAATTTTGACACTAATGATAATTGGCTTAATGCTTCATATTATACTACAAATGAATCAATTATCACAAGCAATGAAAATATAGTAAATGCTTTATCTTGGGCGGGTTACATATCTGCTAATGAAAAATATAATAAAAATAACACAAATGCTTCAACATTAGAAATGCTAAATAGTATAATAGACTATGACAGCAGCAAAGATTTATATGTATTAATATCAAAATTATATTCTCATTCACTTGAAGATAATAATTATAAATATCCTGCAGATGAGGATTTGTATAATAAACCTTATAGAAGAAAAGATTTAATATTTGCAGACAGACTTGAAATAGCAAAAGATTTTATAAAAGATTCAAAGATTCCTTATCAAACTATAATAGATAATTCCCACCCATACTCACCATTATCTGTAGCAAGCAGACTTATATATTTAGACGGACTTATACTTGCTAAAAATTATGATGCGGCAACCAATTTATTTCAGCCGTATATGGAATCAAAAAATGATATAATGCTTGCTTTGGGTTATTATGCTAATGCTAAAATATTATTAGACAAAAAAGATGATGCAGCTTATCAATTATTAGTAAATGCCGTAAAAAGCGGAGGCAAAAACTTTGAGCCTACTTATGAAGCAAAAGAATCCAAAAGAATACTTGCCAACTATTATAGAACTTTAGCAGACAATGCTTATAATGAAGAGAGATATAATATTGCTTATGACAATTATCAAGAAGTTTTAGTTTATAATCCTAATGATGCCAATGCTTCTTCAAGAATTATTGAAAGCGGACTTAGAGCATACAGCACCATAGAATCACTTGAGAAAACTATAGCAGAGAGGGAGAGAACTCTTTTATCTACAAGATATTCAGAGCATGCAGCACATGCAGAGCTTGCTAATGCCTACTATTATTTGGCTAATAGATATTACGGCATAGCTATGTCTAAACAATATGACAGCGAAAGGTATGTGCTTAGCGAGAAAAAAAGAGAAGACGGATTTTATTTGTATTTGAATAAGTCTTTTAATACTATAGTAGATAAAGCAGTCTCTTATATGGATTTTGCTATATTCCTTTATCCTGATGAAGAGAATTATTATATAAAAAAGGCTGAAATGCTTACATTTGCAGAAGCCTTAAAGATGCAGGTGCTTCAAAGCGATAAAACATATAAAAGCATAATGGAATTAGTGCCAAGCTATAAAGACAATAATGTAAATAATGATAAATATATAGGCTACAATCAATTAACTCTTCAAACGCCAAATTTGGAAAGCGAAATAATTGATTCTCTTATAATGGCTAAAAGCAAAATAAAAACTAAGCCTAATGTTGTATCTATAATGCTTGCAAACTCTTACTTAATAAACGGCAGATACTCTGATGCAGCTAATGAATATAAAGAAGCTGAAATGCTATTAAACAGTGTAGGAAGCGACAAGAGTAAGGCTTGGTATCATTTCTTCTATGGATATTCTTTGTGGATGAACAATGATATTAATGGAGCTTATAGAGAATATAATAAAGCCAGAGAGATTTTTGAAAGACTTGGAGACAGTGAAGCAGTATACAAAATAGTAGGATACACTTCAGTTGCTGCCATTGAACAAAAAGACTACACTAAAGCTATTGAATCTTTATTAGAAAGAAATACTATAATTACAAACAATGTAGAGCAGAATGAACTTAATGAACTTCTTATTGCTGCTTGCTACTTAAAACTTGAAGATTATAACAATGCATTAAAATACTGCGACAATGTGAAGGCAAAAATAGACAGTTTGGATTCTTCTTCATATAATCCAAATTATGTAAGTATTACTTTATATGGTGCTAATATCAATGTTGTAAACTTAGGGCTTGCTTCTTTCGGAGGATATATACCGGGTGAGCCTCTTAATGTTGATAAACAGCAGATGCTTTATTCTATATATCAAGAGCTTTATGAGAAGATGGGAAGATATTCAGAGGCAAGAGAAGCTTTATCTTCATATAGAAATTATATTATTAAAGATAAGCCAAAAAAATCAATACAGCCTTTAATGCTTTCTACCTACTACAATAATGAAGGTTATTTATATTATAAGCAAGGCTCTGTTTCTAATTCTATTATGTCTTTTAGAAAGTCTATAGAAGAATACAGAAAAACTATAAACTCTAATGCCCTTAACAATAACCCAAGTTTAATATACGAAAATGCTCAAAATGATGCTAAAAACTATTTGAGCTTATCATCACTTTATTTAAGATATTTATCGCAAAATGATTTAACTGCTATGAGAAGAGATTTTTTTATGGAGTTGTTTGATACTATAAAAACTCTTCAGGTGCTTTCTACAAACAACAGCGTAAGCTCTAAAGACAGATTATTATTATATTCACATATAGCAGCTTTTCAATATATAATGGCTTTGAAGCTTACTTCTGAAGCTAATGATTTAATGCTTAACAGAAAGAAAAATGACGGCTCTTTGGATATGAGCATGCATGATGTTAATGTTCAAAGACTTTATATGCTAAAAAATGCTATTGATAGATATAAATATATACTCTCATCAAACTCAAACTTCCCTGTGGACTTAAAGACTGAAATAATTATTCGCTATAATTTAGCTAAGGCTTATGAGCTTGCGGGCAATATTGAAGAGGCGGCGAGAGAATATATATCTGCTTTTTCTAAGGCTAAGGTTAATGCTTTTGCAGTTGAGGAGATTGCCATACTTACTACTTTAATAGATTTTAGTGAGAAGTATAGAGATATTTATCCTGACAGTCTTGATGAGCCTGTAATGTATGTGTTTAGAATATTACAGAGATTAAGAGAAAGCGTATTTATGATTACTTTTGCAGAAGAAAATAACCCTATACTGCAGGAAGCAAGGTATAAAGTAATAGAGTTTTTGGAAGGCAATTATCCTGATGCGAGCATTAATATACTTGCTATGTTTGATGCAATAGATATGCGTAAGGATTTTTTAGATAAAAGGCTCTATACACTCGGAGAGAATAATTATTATCTTAGAGATTATTATAAACTATATGAAAAAGCTCTCTATGCTTATCAAAAATATTTGTCTGCAGTAACAGCTAATTATGACAAAAAATTAGAAGCATCATCTCTAAAAGAAATTACAGAATATGAAAAAGAGGCTATTAAAACTTTTGAAAATACGCCTATAAAAAATATAGTAATTTGCGATGTGAAGGCTACAGATATAGATAAATCAATGCGTAGTGATGAGACTCTAATATGGGATACTTATTTAGGTTATAGATTTGTGAGGGAGAACAAAAAGACTTATTTCTATTATCAAACTAATGACTTAATAAAGACAAAAAACTATGTTACTCATATTGGTGAGAGTCCTATTGTTATGAGCAGTAATAACAACGCATTTGTACGCGAGCTTTATGATTCTACTGAGTATATGCTTCCTCCTAAGGTTGCTTATGTTGATAACAGATTAATTTCTTTTTATAAGGTTAATAGAAACGACAGAAAAAATATAGATATGACTGCCTCTTCTGCAAGCAACACTCTTCTTACAAATAATGTAAACTATGCAGATAATTATAGAGAAAATGAAGCAAGAGTGATGCAGGTTAATTATGTAGAAAATGATAATAATGAAATTGATAATGAAATCAGTACTAATAATATAATTACTAATAATATAACTAATACTACTACTCGCTCTACTAACAGAGTAAGAAAGTTTAGGTTTATACCGTTTAATGATTTATTAACTAACTCCTATGTGCCTTTGGTTGTGGACATTACAGATGCTAAGGCTTCTGATATATCAAACTTAATGAAAAAGAATTTCTACATACTTTATGCAGACAAGAAAACTTTTGATGAAAATAAAGAAGTATTAAAAGAAGTTAATAATATAGCATTAGTAGTAGGCAATTCTAATACATATTCAAGAATAATGTTTTATACTAATTATTTCCAAAGTCTTGTAAGCAACTCTTTGGAAGATAGTATGAAAGGCTATGACAACAATCTCTTTACAGTATACGGAAAGCCAGATAATAGCATGACAACTCTTTCAAATGAAACTTATAATTTCAAAAGCCGTTTGCTTGCATCATACAAAAAAACGCCTTCTGTTAGCATGATTTCTAATATTATAAGCTATTCACAATCTCCTAATGAGATTATGTATAATTATGCTTATTTTATAGAAGATAGATATAATGTAAAAGACACCAACACTGCATACAATCTCTCTGAAGACGGATATAAATATTTTGCTTCCTCCTACAGTAATATAAGCGATTCTAATGCCTACTACTTTATGAAGGCAATGCTTCCTGTTTATAGAAGACTTGGAGATGAAGGGGCTGTTAAGGGTGCTAGAAGAGCTTTGCATTTTATGTATCTATACACAAATGAAAATTATCATTTAATAGATGAATACTTTACTCCTCGCACATTGTCAAGATTCTTAAAGTCAGGGGAGACTGTAGAAAATAATGTAAGATATGTAAATTATATAGCACAGAGAACTACAGGCACAAATAAAAATAAAATATTAGAAATAGCAGTGCTTTATGATTTAATATATGCTAAAACTCCTTTAGATAAAGTAACAAACTTGCTTACTCTAATGACAAATACAAATCAAATACTCACAGTTGCAAATACAATATTAGATAATAAAACTACAAATGAGGCTAATATATTCTTAACTATGGATTATATTTACGGCAATCAGTATATATTTGAAGCTAATACTATTTCATCATTTGCTAATTTATTTTATTCGCTTTATAAAGATAAGCCAAGTTATATATACGGACTTCTAAATAAAATAAGAGTGCCTGAGAGCGATTTTAGAAAGAATATTTATAATGCATACAACATATTTAGTAATGAAAACACCAATACTATGTTTATATTCTATTCTTATGAAGATGATAAATATACTTCTTACAGTTATGTTGTTGGTGATAATGAAGTAAAAAAATCTTCTCTTGTATCTATTGATAAATTGAGAGATAGTTTAACTGCATTTACAAATGCTCCTAATGCTAATGAAAGAATGAAAGCATTAAAAACTATAGAGTCTCAAATGCTTCCTTCAGATGTATCTAAAAATGCATCAAGGGTGAACACTGTTTATATTACAGGCTCTTATCCTAATTTGTTTACTATACCTTTTGCTTATTTTAATGATTTTAAGAATGCTGATGTTATAAAGATAAGAGAGTTAAAGTACGTGCCTATGGACGTTATTAATATAGGCAAGGCTAATATTAAATTAAATACTCAAACTAATTTTTACACATCATTAGAGAGTTTAGCTGTTGGTTATGGTAAGGGAAATAGAAAAGTGCCTCTTACTCACTATATAGGAATAGACACCAACTACAATAAGCCTTATAATAAAGAAGATATATTCCTCTCTCCTGCAAGAAATGCTGATATATTTAGGTATTTAAGCGACAGAAGCAATAACAAATTAATGTTTACATACAGTACAGACTTATCAGGCGATTATTACACTGTTATGAAATATTTGTATATGAACTTTAATAATGGCGTCATAGATTCTTACAGATATATTAAAAATAATGCTGTAAACCCTAATATTATCAATGCTTCAGATATAAATACATTATTTAAGGGAAGCTATACTTTATTTGACTACATACTTCCTGGCATACCAAAATAAAAAGCATATTTTTAAGTTAAAAACATAATTACACTTGCAAAAAATTATATTTGTTCTATACTTAACTATATATAAATATCATAAAAAGTAATATTATATTTAATAATATATAGGAGTATCAATGGACTTATTAGCACATATTTTAGCAACAGAAAATGATGAGAAGTTTATTAAAAGCCTGCTTTCAGAGCTTTTTACAAAGGACGAACAAGATATGATTCAGCAAAGACTTAGGATAGTCACCTTGCTAAGGAGGAAAATGCCTCAATACGAAATAGCAAAAAGCTTAAATGCTAGTCTTTGTTCCATTACAAGAGGGGCAAAGGAATTAAAAAAACAAGATAGTGCTTTGGCGGTTATAGTTGATAAATACCTAATGAACAATAAAGAGTTTCAAGAATCTCTAAACAAATCATAAAAACAATAAACTAATCTCATCTGCATAATTAAAATAATTTTCTTTTATAGATAAATATTCATCTGTTATAAGGAAATAATTTTTGTTGTTTTTTATAATGGCTGAATATTTGTCTATAAAGTCTTCTTTAAATAGAGTATTATAATTATTTATATCTATGCCTTTTACAGTCCTTAAAGAAAGAAATATAAACTCTTTTTTTTGTGTTTCTTTGTCTATATATTCTATTTCTCTATTAGGCTTTTTATTTTGTTTAACATGTTCGATATAGTCTTTAATGTTTCTTATGTTTTCGTATCTTTCATTGTTGTAGTATCCTACAGCAGAAGCTCCCAAGCCTAAATAACTTTTTAGTTTCCAGTAATTTGAATTATGTATTGACTCATAATTATTAATAGCATAGTTTGATATTTCGTATCTTATAAATCCCAAATCTTTTAATGTGTTTGAAGATATTTCATAATATTCCACACTTTCCTCTTCTTTTGGCAGATAATCTCTCCATTTCTCTTCGAGTGATTTTGTAAGTTCCAAATAGTAAAGCGATATATGTTTTGTTTTGGGGAGAATATCTAATGCTTTTAGAATGTCTTTTTTTGTTTGAAGCTTATCATTTAGGGGAAGTCCAGATATGAAGTCAAGAGAGATGTTTGCTATAGCGGAGTCATTTATTATTTTTAGCGCTTTTATTATCTCTTCTAATTCTGTATGCCTATTGATGAGAGACAAAGATTTTTCATTGAATGTTTGAAGCCCTAATGATATTCTTATATTTTCTATACTTTCTAAAAAACTAATATATTCACTGTTTATATCATTAATATTTGATTCTATTGTTATTTCTTTTATTAGTTTTATGTTTTGATGATTTTTAAGAATGGTTAATATATTGTCTAATAAATATTTAAGTAAATTAGCATTTAATACTGAAGGAGTGCCTCCTCCGAAATATATTGTATTTATTTCTTCTTTATAATCATTTATTCTTAGTTTTAATTCTGATATAAGTGCTTCTGCATAGTTTTTATATGTTTCTTTTTCATTCATATTAACAACAGAAAAAAAATTACAGTAGCTGCATTTGTATGTGCAAAAGGGTATATGTATGTATAGACCAGACATTAGTTTAAGAAATCTTTAAGAGAGCTGTATCTTTTATAATACATTTTTTTAAGGGCTTTTTTTTCTATTTGTCTTATACGTTCTTTTGTAAATGAATAGTTCTCTCCAATCTCTTTTAAAGTTTTTTTCTCTTGGTCAAGACCATATCTTGCATTAACTATTTCTTTTTCTATATCGGAAAGCCCTTCCATAGCAATTTTCAATTCTTCAGTAAGCTCTTTATCAGATAGAATATCTTCAACAGTTTTGCTGTTTTTATCTTCAACCACATCAACCAATCTGTCTTTAACCCCATCCATATTAAAGTCTTTTTCAAGCGACACATATTCATTATTCATAGCCATAATATTTCTAATTTCTCTAGGCTCTTTTTTTAATATGGAAGCTAAATCCTCAACATCAGGCATGTGTCCAGTCTTGTAGTAGCATTGATGAACAGCCCTCTCTAAATCCACCAAATCCATAGCCTTATTCAAAGGAAGCCTTATGAGTCTTGATTTTTCATTGATGGCTCTTAATATGCTCTGTCTTATCCAATAAACAGCATAAGAAATAAAATGATATCCCTTGTCAGGGTCAAATCTATCAGTTGCTATTATAAGCCCCAAATTGCCCTCACCTATTAAATCTTCCAAAAGCAAACCGCTGTTTTTATACTGCTTGGCAATGCTTATTACAAATCTTAAATTGCTTCTTATAAGCTTAGCCCTCGCCTGAGAATCTCCCTTTTTTAGTCTTTGAGTTAATTCTATTTCCTCTTCTCTTGTAAGAAGTTTCTCTCTCTTGGCATCTGCAAAATATAAAGATATATTATTATTTTCTTCTAAATTACTCTTTGTTTTACTGTTTGGCATCTAATTTTAGCTGTCCTTTATAAATATCTATTAGCAAGATCATGTACAACAGAATGATTAAAGGAATGTGAAGATTTATTAGCTATCACCCTTCCTATGATAGGTCTTCCTAATATATACAAGTCTCCTATTATATCTAAAATCTTATGTCTTACAAACTCATTATCGAAATGAAGTTTTGTATTAATTACTTTACCGTCGCTAAGAAGTATATGGCTTCCTATCATGCCGCTTCCAGCCATACCCATCTTTTGAGCATAGTCAATATTATCTATAGTGTTAAAAGACCTTGCCCTTCCTACTTCCTCAGTAAACTGCTCGAAATTATCAAACTTGTATGTATACTCCTGAACGCCGATTGTTCCTGCAAAATCTATACGCAAACTCACCTCAAGACCATCATAAGGAGAAAGTATTATATAAGTTTCATTATCATTAACATTTCCATAGGTGAGAGTTTCATCTATCACTATAGGCTCTATATAATCATCTTGCTCAACAAATCCAGCCTCTTTCAAAGCATTACAAAATACTAATGCAGAACCATCAACATTAGGTACTTCCCCGTCGCATTTTACTATTAAGTTTGTTATGCCCATCATGTGAAGTGCTGCCAAGAAATGCTCGGTTGTTTTTATATATCTGTTTCCTGCTACTAATGCTGTAGAGTTTACCGCTCCTGATTTATCTTTTGAAAGTATGTTGGTGTGGTCTAATTTTATTTGAGTGTTGGTATTAATATCAATAAAAACGATGCCGGTATTAACTTCAGCAGGTACTAAAGTAAGGGCTGTTTTTCTTCCTTCCATTAGGGCAAAACCGCTTACAACTATACTTTTAGCTATTGTTCTTTGCTTCACTTTATATTTGTTGTTAGATTTATGATGATGGATATTATTGTTATTTAAAGTATTATTTTCTATGCTTTTTTCATTTTTCTTAAAAACTTCATCGCATGAAGATAATAATTTGCTTATGCTGATAGGTTTTTCTAAAAAGTCATAAGCTCCCATTTTGGTAGCTCTTACAGCAGTTTCTACACCAGCATGTCCGCTCATCATTATAACAGCAGTATCAGGATATTTATTTTTTATTTTTGATAATATATCCAAACCATCTACATTAGGAAGCCATACATCTAAAAATACTAAATCTACCTTTTTGCTGTTAAATGTTTTTAAAGCTTCCTCATAACTGTTTGCAATATCAACATCATATCCTTCATCTTCTAATACATTTTTACAAGCATTCAAAATATCTTCTTCATCATCTATTATTAATACATTATTTTTCATCATAATTCAAATTTCCTACTTTAAATATAATATTATATTAATAATATAAAATCAATATATTATATATATAAATTATCGGAATTATGTTAATATAATAGTATAATTATTCATTTTTTAATATAGTTTATATGTATATAAAAATGAAAAAAATATAAATTAATTAAATATATATATAAACTTTATAAGGATTAATTTTTGTATATGAAAAAGATAATAATAATACCAGATTCATTTAAGGGAAGTGCGAGTAGTTTAGAGGTTTGCGAGTGTATAGAGAGAGGAGGTATTAAAGGCAGTTAAAGATGTTATTATAAAAAAGGTTCCTATAGAAGACGGGGCGAGGGTACAGTTGAAAGTGTGATTTATGCTGCTGGGGGAGAGTTTATAAGAGTTGATGTAAAAAAAACAATAGTAAAAATATTTGCACTTTTTGCTGCGGGAAAAAGTTAATAATTATAATTTATAAAAATATAATCACTTTAATACTTACTAAAGATTTTTATATTTTCTAAATTTATATTTTAAAATTAATATTTGTGGTGGCTTTTCCCCCTGCGAAGCTTGCCCTTAGGGTAGCACCCCAGTTCTTTTACCGAGTAGGTACCTTTCGGTATTGGTATAAAAGAACCAAAAGAACTGCATTCAATAAAGTATAACCTCTTATTAACATATATCTTTTATGCGTGCGGGTTGTTACTTTTTAGTACACAATAAATATATCCTATTAGTACACAATAAATATATCCTAAACTCTAACCTCGCCAGTTAATAACTTTTGCATAACTCCTTTTTTTTGAAGCTTTCGAAGGTGTAAGAGCTGTTTAAGAATTTCTATATCTTTATCAACTGCGAGCCGCAGCACCTTTCCGCACGATATAACCTCTTATTAACACATATCTTTTATGCGTGCGGGTTGTTACTTTTTAGTACACAATAAATATATCCTATTAGTACACAATAAATATATCCTAAACCCTAACCTCGCCAGTTAATAACTTTTGCATAACTCCTTTTTTTTGAAGCTTTCGAAGGTGTAAGAGCCGTTTAAGAATTTCTATATCTTTATCAACTGCGAGCCGCAGCACCTTTCCGCACGATATAATCTCTTATTAACACATATCTTTTATGCGTGCGGGTTGTTACTTTTTAGTACACAATAAATATATCCTAAACCCTAACCTCGCCAGTTAATAACTTTTGCATAACTCCCTTTTTTTGAAGTTTTCGAAGGTGTAAGAGCTGTTTAAGAATTTCTATATCTTTATCAATGAGTGTAAGGAGTTCAGCAATTTTTTTTTGTTCTTCTATTGAAGGTGGTATATAAAAAGACATATCTAAAATAAATTTAAAATGTCTATTATACCCCGTGTTTGGTATATATTGATTGCTTAAGTGATAATACATAAATTTTGTATTAAATTTTTTGTTTGTTTTTAATAATTGTAGTCCGTCAGCACCTACTATAAAATTAAAATCTATATATTTAAAAATTCTTGTATGGTCTCCGAATGCAATTACATTATCGTTATTGAAAACTTTATCTATGTTATCACTATAAGCAGATATGTATTTTTTGCCTTGGTCAATTACAGGATACTTGCCTATTTCTTTATATTCATTTTGATTAATTTGATATTTTTTAGCAGCTACTCTTATAAAGATATCTTCAAATTTATAGCTTTGCCATTTGTCTGTAAATCCATTGAAACGTACTTTCCCGCTTAAAATTTTTTGCATCACTCCTTTTTTGTAAAGCTCTTTTTTTTCTATTAGCTTTGTTAGATTTTCTATTAACTTATCACATATAGAAAGTATGTCTGATATGCGTTTTTGTTCATCTATTGGTGGGAGAATTATATTGAAATTAATTATATCATCTTTTGTAATAGCGCCGAATGTTGTACCTTTTTGATTATTTAAAAGTTTATTTTTATAATATTTTAAAATATAAAATATATAATTGTTAATGCTTTTATTGTTAGAGTTTATTGCGCATAAACCTCTTCCTATACATATATTGGTATTAGCAATATTTACATCACCGACAGGAGCCCTAACGCTCATTAAAATAGATCCGCTTTTAGCTACTTTTTTTATATCAGAAGAATATATGTTGAATGTGGGGTATATATATCCAAAAGTTGAACTCCCTTGTAAAAAAGGCAAACCTTTATTATCTTTATTATAGAATTTAGATTTAGGTGATTGTCCCATTACTATATCTGCTATATCACCAAGTTTTACTTCTTCCCAACCGCTTGGCAAACTTCTATTCATTACTCCTCCTATTTAAAATATTCTATTATGAAATTTTTATTTTGGCAACTCTATTAATTAGTTAAATATGTAGTTTATATTATTGATTTTATATTTATTAGATTTATAATAGTAAACATAATTTAATTAACATATTTATTTGAATAAGTATTTTATATGATAAATTATATATTTAATTAAAATAAATGCAGTCCTTTTGCTTCTTTGGGGCACCAAAAGAAGTGGGGGTACGGGGGCTAGCCCCCGCCATAAATTTAAATAATAATTTTTATATAAACAAGCATTAAAAATAGTTTTAAAATAAGTATAATAAAAAATAAGGAAAATCACTATGAACAAAATGATACCTTTCTCTCCGCCAGACATTACAGACAATGAAATTGAGGCTGTAGTTAATGTTTTAAAATCTGGCTGGATTACAAGCGGACCTGTAAACAAAGAGCTTGAAGAGGAGCTTTGTAAATATATAAATGTTAAGAGGGTAAAGCTTTTATCAAGTGCTACTATGGCTATGGAGCTTGCTTTAAAAATATTCGGCGTTACTCAAGGCGATGAGGTGATAGTGCCTGCGTACACTTATGCTTCTACTGCTAATGTGGCTATACATTTGGGGGCTAAGGTTGTGTTTATTGATGCGGCTGATGATGATTTTAATATAGATTTAGAGAAACTTGAAAAGGCTATCACACATAAAACCAAAGCTGTTATTGCTGTTGATATTGCTGGAAAGCCTTGCGATTATGAGGGCATTATAAAAATACTTGAAAAGAAAAAAGATTTATTTACTCCATTAAACAAATATCAAAAGCAATTAAACAGGGCTTTATTTTTGCTTGATGCTGCTCATTCTATCGGTGCTGTTTACAAAGGAAATAGGGTAGGAAGTCAGGCTGATTTTTCTTCTTTCTCATTTCATGCTGTTAAGAATGTTACAACTGCTGAGGGGGGAGCTTTGAGTTTTAATGATATTGGCAACATTGACGCTGATGAAATTTACAGAGAAGTGTCTGTTTGGGCTTTGAATGGTCAGAACAAAAGTGCTTTAGATAAAACTAAATTAGGAAGCTGGAGATATGATATTGAGGTTGCGGGTTATAAATGCAATATGAGCGATATTCATGCGGCTATTGGTTTATCACAATTAAAGAGATATGATGAGATGCTTAAAAATAGAAAAAACATTGTGAATATATACAACAGTGTTTTGGGTGCGAGCAAAAAAGTTATACTTCCTGTTTTCAAAGACGATGAGGCTGAATCATCTTATCATTTGTATTTATTAAGAATTAAGGACTATGAGGAGGCTGATAGGGATTTGCTTATAGAGAAGATGGCAGAGCTTGGCATAGTGCTTAATGTGCATTATTTGCCTCTTCCTTTTCACAAAGTTTATAAAGATTATATTGATAATAATTATATAAATGCTTTTAATTTGTATAAGAATGAAGTAACTTTGCCATTATACAGCACACTTAAAGAGGAGGACGCTTTATATATTGCTAAGAATGTGCTTAGGTATTTGGAGAGCAACTGAGCTTAGGGATAAGCGGTTGTGTTTTTTATGTTTTTTTATTTGCAGGGCTTTGCCCCGCACCCCAGTTCTTTTATTGGTATAAAAGAACCAAAAGAACTGCATTTAATAAAATATAGCTTTTTATGTATAGCAAAATATAGATATTATTTTATATATTCCAAAATATAAAGCTAAAACACTCGCACTTTTTGGTTCTTTTTGCTGCGGGAAAAAGAACAATAATTTTTTTAATTTTTGCAGGGCTTTGCCCCGCACCCCACTTCTTTTGTTGCCACAAAGAAGCAAAAAGGCTGCATTTAATAAAATATAGCTTTTTATCTATAACAAAATATAAATATTATTTTATGTATTCCAAAGATATAAAGCTAAAACACTCGCACTTTTTGGTTCTTTTGACGAAGTCCGCACAGCGAAGGCGGGAAAAAGAACAATAAAAAATATATAAAATAAAATAAATTAAAATTGAGTAATCATAGTGATTTATATTTTTGTTAGTTTGATTATTGTTATTATAGCTATCCTTCTCTGCTATCTCTATTATGAAATAAAAATACACAACACTAAAAAAATAAATAATAATCTGCAAATAATGCTCGCTGTTAAAACTTATGATAATGACTTAATTAACATAATAAAAGATGATGATGTTAAAGGAATAATCATTAACATAGCCGATATTAATACAATTGAAAAACTAATAAAAAATATAAAAGAAAATATAAATAAAAAAATATTCATAGCATTAGACGAAGATTATAAGCCTACGCATAATTTATTTTTTGACCAGCACTTTAAGGTTTATCAAAGCTATATTGGTGAGAGGCAAAGCGAAACTTATGCATACGATATTGCTAAAAAAAGGGCATCTACTCTTAAAGCTATTGGCGTTAATATGTTTTTATCTCCTGTAGTAAATACTCTCTGTAATGAAAAATCTCATCTAAAAGAGCATATCTTCAGCGGCGATAAACAAATTGCTTCAAAGTTAATATCTCAAACAATTAAAGCGTATAAAGACAAAGGCGTCCTCACCGCCGCAAAATATTTTCCAAAATACTATGATGATGAGTTATATATAGAAGATAATATGAAAAATGTTGAAAATATAATCGACTCAAAACAAACCTTCTTGTCGGCAATAGAAAGCGACTTCTTTGTGATGAGCCATATTAAAAATGAAAAATTATATAGAGATTATCTTTTTAATAGCCTTAACTTTAATGGCGTTGTAATGACAGATTATATTAATAAATACTCTCTTATAAATAATAATTTGCTTAATGTTATTGATTATAGGTTTTATAAATTAAATAGAGAAAAGATAAAAAATATTAAAACAGAGGATAGTGAATTATGCGTAAAAATTTCAAAGCTGTTAAATCGATTATAATTTTATTTAGTTTTGTAATTGTTGGGTTAGCTATTAATTCTTGCACCAAAAAAGACAGCATCACAGAAGATGAAAAATATATTTTAGAATTGAAAAAAAAATATTCTTATTTATCTGATTATATAGATGAAGTTAATAGTATGAGCATTGAAGAGAGGAGAGGGCTTCTTACTATGGTGGGCATCACTGACACAGTATTAAGCGAGGAAACTATAAAGACATTAAAAGATAATCATATTGCTGGCGTTATACTTTTTAATTACAACATAGTAGACGAGGAACAATTAAAAAAACTCACATCAGACTTAAAGAAATATGTTAACAAAAATATGTTAATCTCTATAGACGAAGAAGGAGGAGAAGTCTTTAGAATACCTTTCGACAAATACAAAGACATTTCAGCAAAAATGATAGGCGACAGCAACAGCATTGAATATGCCTACAACATAGCCTACAACAAAGCAAACTTTCTAAAAGATATGGGTATTAATATGATACTTGGTCCGTTATGCGATGTGCCAAGCAATAAAGATTCTTATATATATAATAGAAGCTTTTCTACAAATGTTGAAATGGTTTCAAAGATGATAGAAGCTACAATAAAAGCTCAGAAAGATGCCGGTATTATAAGCGTTGTTAAACATTTTCCCGGTCATGGGGACACCGCTGTTAATTCGCATGATGAGTTTCCTGTAATAGACAAGACTTTAGAAGAGCTTAAAAATAAAGAATTAATACCTTTTCAAAAGGCTATAGATTTGGGTGCTGAGATGGTTTTAATTTCTCATATAAAAAATAAATATATAGATGATGAGCTTCCTGCCAGCATGTCAGAAAAATATAGAAAATTGCTCGAGGAAGATATGGGTTTTAAAGGCGTGATTATTACAGACGACCTCGTTATGACAGGCAAGATTAACAGCACTATCAATTATGGTATAAATCTCACAAGCAATATTTATAAAAATGTAAAAGATATGTTTAGAAATATTGAACCAGATATAATTTCATGTGCTAAGGTATTAAAGATAATGAGAGAAAATACCTAACACATAAAATTATTATTTAGTTATTAATTAGCTTTTTTCTTTTTTCTGTTGCTGTTTGGGTTTCTTTTGTATGTTAGAGTAGAATCTAATCCTTTAGCAACAAACTCATTTATGATGTTTACTACGGTATGATATGTTACATTATATTGTTTAGCGATGTCAGTATGTGTCAGGCCAGTATTTTTTTTGTCATCTAAAGCTAATATAATGTTTGCTCTCGATATCAACCTTTTAGATTTACCTTCATTTTTGATAAAATCTTTAATCTTTTGCTTTTCTTCCTCTTTTAAAGATATTATGTGTTTAGTAGTTATACTCATTTTTTAAACCTCCAATTTTAATACTAAAACAACTAATAAAGATATTGTTTTAAGTTAAAAAAGAATTTAACTTAAGTCTATAACATAAAAACACAAAGAAAATATAAAAATACCATTTAATTCATATCATATTTTAAGGGGAAATATAACATATTATAAAAAAATATCAATATGAAAACAATTACATGAAAATATGTTAATAATTATCGTATGTCCAATAATTCAAAATGTACCTCCTTATATGTTTTTTTCATACCCCTTAAATAATATAAACATATATTTTTAATATTATGTAAAAAGTTTTCATCATTTATAGAATATAAATTTATATTAATATTAACTATAGAACATTTTGCTGCAGCATATAATATTGTATACGCACATACTATATCGCTTATAACGCCCTCATTACCATATTTGTGAATTATCTCAAAATGCTCTAATAACTCATAACAGCTTTTAAGCGTTTGAAGAGGAGGCTCTAATGCTTTTTTTGCTGCTTCAGAGATGGCGTTTTTTCTAATCTCTTTTTGTTCATCGGTGTCTTTAGGCAATTTGTATGCGTCCATAATTAATTGAAACATATCAGCATCTTTATCTACAATTTCTATTAACTGAGATTTTATTTGTTTTATATTTTCTACAGCGTTATTGAAAGCAGTTTGTTTTTCTGTTTCTAATTCTTTAAACTTTTTTTTGTTTACGGTAAGATGAGCAACCATTCCAGCCAAAGCACAAGCCAAGCTACCAACAACAGCAGTAACGCTTCCGCCTCCCGGAGCAGGCAATGATGAATCTACATCATTAATATAATTTAGCACGCTTTTGTTTATGAGCTTTTCCATTTTCAAAAATCTCCTTAAAAGTTTTTTAATGTTTTTTTGTGATGCGGTTAATAATTTATTTGAGAGTTCAATATACTAAAGATTTTATATTTTGTCAAAATTTGTTTTTATATTTTTATAAATTATAATTATCAACTTTTTCCCGCCTTACGCTCTGCGGACTTCGTCAAAATAACGATAAAGTGCAAGAGTTTTAACTTTGTCTTTTGGAATATATAAATCTAAAATAATATCTATGTTTTCGTATACATAAAAAGCTATAATTTATTGAATGCAGTTCTTTTGCTTCTTTTATATCAATAAAAGAAGTGGGGTGCTACCCTAAGGGCACGCTTCGCAGGGGGCAAAGCCCTGCAAATATTAACTTCAAAATAGAAA